>NC_006394.1 GCF_000011085.1 Haloarcula marismortui ATCC 43049 | reverse complement strand
CCTGATAACCTACTATGCAGGAAACTCAGGGAAGTGGACATTTCGTGATACAATTATGCCGATGATACGGGTACAGGACTGGACGAAAGAACAGCTAGAGGAGATCAAGGACGAGGAAGACCACACGTCCCTCGATTCAGTAATCAAGACGCTCCTCAAAGAACGCGCCAACGAAACTACCTCTACAAACGAATGAGCGATACGCCCACAACCACCGGCACGACGAATCGACCGCCGAGTATTTTCGACTCTTGCGAACCTCGCCAGGACGTTCTCACCGGCGAACTCGCCGAGGACCAATTCGCGGCTAGCCTCGCGGACGTCGCCCACAGCGACGACGCTCCTAATGTCTACGCTGATCCTCGACTCTTCTTCGAGAAAACCTACCCCACTAGCGGTCTGCAGGAGCTTCTCACTCGTCTCGCAACCCGTTTCGTCGGCGCACATAACGACGACTACACCGGCACGAACGGCATTCTCCGACTCGACACCAGCTTCGGTGGCGGGAAAACCCACAACCAGATCGCCGCGTATCACCTCGCAGAATCGCCGAGTGCTGTCCCCGATCTGTCTGACTTCATCCTCGACCAAGACATCGCCGATGAGTATACTGACGCCGCCGCACTCGGTCTCGACGTCAACTCAGCCGTCTTCGTGGGCACACACGTCGACGCCGAGGACGCTCGCTCGAACTACGACGACCCTGACGCCCCCGCGACGAAGACGATGTGGGGCGAAATGGCCTACCAGCTGTTCGGGCGGGAAGGCTACGAGTTCCTGCGCGAAAACGACGAGAACCGAACGCCTCCAGGAACGACCAAACTCGAGCGGCTCTTCGAGCGGAACGACAATCCATCGCTCATCCTCATCGACGAGATCGCCGCATATCTCGAGCAAGCTGCCGCTGTCGAAATCGGAGATTCGACGCTCGCGAAGCAGACGAATACCTTCCTGATGTCGCTGCTGTCCGCGACGCAGAACAACGACAAGGTCACTGTTGTCCTCAGTATCGCGGACACCGCCTTCGCCGACCAAGCCGAAGACGTCCGTGGTCTGGTCTCCGAGACCATCTCTGAGTTCAACAGTATCAGCGACCGTGTCGAGGGCTCCATTACGCCGACGGAGGACAACGAAATTGCCGCTGTCCTGCGACACCGCTTGTTCGAGAACGTCGTGGAAGATGGGCGCGATGCGACAGTTGATGCCTACATGTCCCATTATACGGGTGATCGTGACTCCTTCCCCGACAGTGCGACGAACCCGGAACACCGAGACCGCCTCGAAGACAGCTACCCGATTCATCCGACGGTCATCGATACACTCACAGAGGAACTGGATTCCCTCCCGTCGTTCCAGCGCACTCGTGGTGCGCTCAAGCTCCTCTCCCGCGCAGTCTACCGCCTCTGGCAGCACCAGAGCGACTACCAAGAACGCCACTTCGTTCGTCTGTTCGATATGCATCCCTCCGATGGGGACGTTCGTTCGACGCTTCTCCGGCTGTTCTCGTCGGTCGACATGGACTTCGAGGCCGCGATCAAGGCCGACATCTTCTCGGAAGATGGCACGGCGAACGCAGAGGAAGAGGACCGGAATTGGGTCAAGAACGGACACCCCCCACTCGGAACACATCTGACGACGGCAATCCTCTGGAAAAGCATCGTGAAGGGCGCCGACGGGCGCGGCACTACACGCCGGCCTCTTCGACACGCGATTGCCAACACCGAAGTCGAGCTAGCGCACTACGACGACGCGCTCAATAACCTCCTTGGAGAGGGACGTCGGTCTGCGTGTTTCTACCTACACGGAGACAACGGTGAGAAGATCCAATTCAAGTCAGAGCCAAACCTCACGAAACTCATCGATTCCGTCGTCGAGCAACTGCAAGACGGGCTCGCCCGTCGGCATCTCGAGGAAGCCCTCGACGAGGCGCTCGGTCAGGGCAGTCTGAATGTGATTGTCGGGCCGGAAGAGCCGCACGAAATCCCGGATACGGCCGACGAAGCGCATCTGTGCGTGATGGACTTCGATACGGTCACCATCACGGACTACGAGACCGTCCCCGAGGCAATCCAAACGCTGTTCAAGAATACAGCATCGTCGAGTGGCGGGCAGAAGACGCCACGGGTGTTCAAGAACAACGTCGTCTTCCTCGCCGCGAGCGCGAACGACGTGTCCGACGCAAAGCGGACCGCAGAGCGCGTCGCTGCCATCAAACACATCCAGAATAACCTCGGCGACCAGTACGAGCTCAACACCGAACAGCAGGACAAGCTCGGTGAACGCCTCGATAGCGCGAAGGGCACGCTCGATCAGGACATCAAAAAGGCGTATACGCATCTCTACTTCCCGACTGGAGACGGCCTGGCTCATCGGAACGTCACTACCGACAGCACCATCCATCAGAGTGTCATCGAGAAGCTCGATGAAGCAGGCGCGATCATCCCCGAAGGAGAGGACGCCTACGGTGTTGACTGGTTCGAGGCGACGATCTGGAACGTCGGATCGACCTCGATGACGACGAGAGCAATCGAAGAACAGTTCGGGAAACGTCAGGATGCGGAGATTCTCCTGTCACCCATCCCACTGCGAAAGACGATCGCCCAGCTCGTCCGTGAAGACGGGTACGCCTACTGGGACGAGGAGCAGAAGACCGGGTACTACACGCCCGAAACGACGCTCACGGCAACTGATCACGAACTCGACGACGCGAAGAATCTGCACGCGGGCCTCAGCTATCAGGACGTGAAGCTCTCGCAGTCGCACACACTCTATACCTCGCTTGATGAGCTGGTCGACGACGTCGGGAGTGAAATCGACTGGGAGGAACTCGACGAAGACGAAGAGGAAGAGGACGAGACCACTGACGACGATGAGGAGGAGACTGGCGGCAGTAGCGGCGGCGGTTCAGGTGGCGATGACGAACCTGAGCCGTTCAGTAAACTCATCGAAGTTCGAACCTCCGAGCCCGCACACGTCTCTCGGGCCCTGCAGGAAATGCGGGCTGACATCGCGGACGAACTTACCAGCGCCCGCGAGGAGTACGACGGACACCCTGACGAACTGACGCCCATCGTCGAAGGCGTCTGGATCCATCTGGACGGGGCTGATGCGTGGAAGGGCGCGTGGTTCACTGCGAACAAACTCAGCAACGATGAGGACTTCGCAGAGGACACGACGATGGACTTCGATTATGAAGCCAACGACGGAGCCGACTCGAAATCAGAGTTCGAAGTCGATTTCAATGGACGCCCGGAGGTCTTTGCGAGCCACCTCAGATTCAACATGGAGCCGGAAGATCTCGCGAATCCGGATGGCGGTCGTACCGCTGAAGCCGAGTTCGCGATTGAGTTCGACGAGGGCGATGACCGTCTCTATGGCGACACCTTCGACCTCCTGGACGAGCTCCTCGCGGTCGACAACGCATTCACCGTCACGATGCACACGCAGATCCGTGTGATCGAATCCAGCGAGGTGACTCAAGTATGAGCCAGGGCATCGCCGAGGGGAATTCGTTCGCCTTCACCACCGGCGCCTACGGGAATCGACCGACGTTCGTGTTGACGCGTGATCGGGTCGACGACCAGCACGAAATCACGCTCTACGAGCTGGCGCCCCGTGATATCGCGACGGCTCGACGAGAACGGTTCGAGAGAGTGCAAAAAGCGGTAAGCGTCTCAGTACGTGAACTGGAGGAGGCCATTGTCGGCGACCGTTCTCCGTCCGAACTCCCCGGGGCAGATGACGCAGCGTACGATTGGGATGACTGGTGTGCGATTCGTATCGCGACGTTACGCGGCGGGGCGTTCAACGAGGTTAGTTTCCTCATCGAATCCACCTTCCGTGAGCTGAGTCTTGATCCCGAGACCGTCTGTACAGGCGACCCCGCAAGCGTCAGTCTCCCCGAAGCGGCCGGTGTTCGGCTTTCGATCGCGTTCCGTGCGATGAAGCCAATGCGACGCCGGGACCGTCTTCGTGAAGTCGCAAAGGGAATCGACCAGATGAGCCTGGGTGAATGCTACTACTGGCACGCTAAGGCTCGCTCGCCGTCCTCGCCCAGCGGTACGAAAGCACTTCGCGTTTTGCTCGCCGACCACATCTAACGAGATTTCGATATTATGAGCGACTCCCACACGACATCCGAGACCGAATCTGAATCTGACGACGAGTACACCTCGCTGGCAATCGAGGGCGAACTTCCCCTGAAGGCAGTGGGGATTGAGAATCTCAAGGAAGCGAATCCGAAGCACATGCCGCCGCACCGGTACATCCACCCGTGGTTCGCTCGCCGCCCCACCCCTGCGGCTCGTCTGGCGATTCTTGGATCGGTAATGGAGGAGGGAACGAGTGCGGATGAACTGCTGTCGCTGATGCAGATCGGGCCAGACGGTCTAGAAGAGAACATCAGCGAGTACGTTCAAGAGCGCAAGACGACTGAAGGACAGCGTGACGGGACACTCGGCGAGTGGTACGGCTATCCGAGACCGTTCACACAGTCTCCGACCGAAGACGAGCTGGCAGATCTACATACCTCGTTGCGAGAGACCTGGGATGGCGAATTACCGACTGTTCTAGATGCGACTGCTGGTGGCGGAGTGATTCCCTTCGAGTCCATCCGCTACGACTTGCCCACCATCGCGAATGAGCTGAATCCCGTCCCGTCGGTGATCCTGAAGGTGATGTTAGAGTACGCGCCGGAGGTCGGATCGCTCGAAGATGACCTCTACAAATGGCGCGACCGAATCCAAAAGAAGGCGAGCGAGGAGCTCGACGATCTGTACCCTACGAAGCGGGATGGCCGTGAAGTGCTGGCATCGGCCTGTACGTACCACATTCAGTGTGAGTCCTGTGCTGGGACGGTCCCGTTGATGCCGAAGTGGTGGCTCCACAAGCGTAGCGCCGGCGAAGGCGTCGCGATCAAACCACACTACGAGAACGGGGACGTGTCGTATGAATGCGTTGAGCTCACAGAGAACTCGAACACTGACTTCGATCCGTCGGAGGGGACAGTATCGCGCTCGGACGTAGAATGCCCCCACTGTGGTGTGATTACCGAGTACGAAGAGACTCGGGAACTGCTGAAGAACGGCGAGTTCGAGTACCAGATTTACGGTGTCAAGTACGACGATCCCCGTGGTGGTTCAGGGTATCGGGCGGGTGACGACCTCGACCAGCAAGCCCTCAAGCGCGCCGAAGAGCGTATCGAATCCGACTTCGAGCTGCTCACTTTCCTGTCTGAAAAGGTCGAAGTGAGTAGTCGTATCACCGATCCGGCGACTTACGGGATGGAGGAATGGCGAGATATCTTCAATCCGCGTCAGCTGGTCTCCCATTACGAGTACTGTAACGCATTTCGAGAATGCGCTGAGGAGATTCGTGAGGAATACGATACACGCGAGGCAGAGGCCATCCTGACGATCCTTACGATCTCTGCCAGTAAGATGATTGATCGGAACTCTCGAATGTCTCCGTGGGACACAGGAAGAGGATATCCTGCGAATATGTTCATGTCTCACAACTACTCGTTCCGTCGAGTGTTCTGCGACAACAATTTAGTCTCTGAAACGATGGGGTACGAAGATACCTCGCGGAAGGTGATCGACTGTTACGAGCAGCTCGTTGAGATGGCTGCGGGCCGAGACGCAGCAGAGGTGTACTGTGGGGATGCAGCTGATCTCACGTCGAAAGTCGGAGAGGGTTCTGTCCAAGCTGCAGTCGTTGACCCCCCATACTATGATAGCGTCATGTACGCCCAACTCGCAGATGGCTTCTACGTCCTGCAGAAGGCGTACTTGAGCGACGTCCATCCCGAGTTCTTCACCTCAGAACTAACCAACAAGTCTGACGAAGCTGTTGCGAATACCTCCAGATTCGAAGGACTGGAAGGTGAGAAGTCAAAGAAGCAACTCGCAAAAGAGGACTACGAAGAGAAGATGGCAGAAATCTTCTCTGAACTCTACGAGACTCTTGAGCCCGGCGGCGTCCTGACAATTATGTTCACACATAAGGAGACCGACGCCTGGGATACGCTGTCGATGTCGCTCATCGAAGCCGGGTTCACAATTACCGCGACACACCCGATCACAAGTGAAATGCCAAACCGCGTCGTGATGCGCGGGAGCCAGAGTGCTGACAGCACAATCCTCCTCACGGGACGGAAGCCGTTGCACGAGAAGGAGGATACTGGCGGGGCGACGCTCTGGGACGATGTGAAATCTGAGACACGGTCCGAAGCAAAGAAAGCTGCACGAGAGCTTCTGGACTCCGGTCTGAGCCTCACCAAGACGGACACGATTATCGCAGCGTTCGGTCCAACTCTACGCGTCTTCGCCGATAACTACCCCGTCGTGGATAAGAAGGGGGAGGAAGTCCCGCCCCGCGACGCACTTTCAGCCGCCCGCGACGCCGTCGCGGAAGTTCTCGCCGAGCGGTATCTGGACACGAAAGGCTTCGAC
The DNA here is from genome assembly GCF_000011085.1 of Haloarcula marismortui ATCC 43049. Classification (NCBI taxonomy): domain Archaea; kingdom Methanobacteriati; phylum Methanobacteriota; class Halobacteria; order Halobacteriales; family Haloarculaceae; genus Haloarcula; species Haloarcula marismortui. The sequence continues at coordinate 148,848 of NC_006394.1, read as the reverse complement.
GATCTTGACGGGCTGACGCGCTGGTACGTCCTCTCTTGGCTAATTTACGAAACAGACACGATGCCCTATGACGAGGCTCGACAGCTCGGAATCGGCGTCGGTGTCAACATCGACGACGTGAAACGGGACACCAAAATCTGGGGGAAAAGCAGTGGTGATGTCCAGCTCAAAACCCACAGCAACCGAGTACAGGACATCGTTCGTGTCGAAAACGGAGAAGACGTCTCCAGCCGCAAATATCCCGTGAACCCGACTGATGAACGCTTCAGTCACGGCATCGATGCAGTCCATTCTGCCATCCACGTCTACGAAACCAAAGGTCCAGAAGCTGCCTGGGAGTGGCTATCCGATCGTGGTCTGAAGAATGACGAGCGGTTCCGGACCACCGTCACTGCCCTCCTCGAGGTGCTTCCCCAAGAACACGAAACTGCGGAAACCCTTCGCGATATACTCTCGGGGCGCACGGGCGAATACCTCGATATCGACATCAGCAACATCAATCTCAACGTTCGAGGAGAGGACGACGAAGATAATCAGGCAGCACTCAACGAGTTCGAATAAATGACCCTCAGGGACGTCTCGTGGGAGCCGGTGTACGAGAGCGAGTTCCGGACCAACCGGACGCTCATGGAGACGTTCTACCGGCCATTCCTCAACGAGGTTATCCGCTACGACCGGCTGGCCGGCTATCTGAGTCTGCGTAGTCTGGCGCACGCTCTCGAAGGGGTTGACTCCCTCCTCGAGACTGATGGAACAGTACGTGTCATCGCTGGAGCCGATCTCCAGAAGCGCGAGAAGGGAGCGATGTTCCCTGACGCAGATGAACCCCTCGAACCGTGGGTTGAGTCCCAACTCACCATCATCGCGACCCTCCTCGACCGCGGCGACCTCCAAATCAAGGTCGGCGACCCCAAAGGCGGTGACGGACTCTTCCACCCGAAGCTCGGCATCGGTGTCGATCGCGAGGGCAACAAGATCAGCTTCGAGGGAAGTATCAACGAGACGCTCAGTGCGTGGCAGTACAACTACGAACGCTTCAAAGTTCATCGCTCCTGGAGTCGCGGCGAAGCGAAGTACGTCGAGGAAGACGTCTCGACGTTCAACGCACTCTGGAACGGTTTCCACCCCTCCGTCGATGTCTTCGAGCTCGACGAAGCTGCACGCCAGGACCTCATCGACTGGAAGGACACCGATGGAACACTTGAGGAACACGTCGAGCGGGTCCAGAATCACGACCCCCAAACGACGGTGCCCGAAGACGATACCGCTGGCGTCGTCTCGGTCGCCGGACGAACACCGGGAGGAATCCATCTCGCAGAGGAAATCAGTACTGTCACCCCCTGGCCCCATCAGCGAACGATCTCCGATACAGCAGTCAGTATCTACCCGAACAACCTCCTGTTCTGTGACGAGGTGGGCCTCGGCAAAACCATCGAAGCAGGCCTGACCCTCTCACGGCTGATGCAGGTCGGAGAGGCTGAGCAGGCGCTGTTTCTGGTTCCTGCAGGGTTGGTACAGCAGTGGCAGAACGAACTCCTCGACCGCTTCAATATCCACGCCTACTATCACGAACGGTCCTACGACGGTGATTACATGATCGGTCCTCTCGGAGACGCAGAGGACCACCGTATCCCCACATCCGGAGCGGTCGACGCCGATGCCTGGGAGAACACGCCGATTGGTTCGTTCGTTACGGAGAGAGATGAGCCAACCGTCGTAATCGAGTCGTGGCATACCGCCCGCCGCGAAGGTAATCAGGGACACGTCGCCCCACGCATCGACGAGAACGTGTGGGACCTCACAGTCGTCGACGAGGCACACAGTGCTCGCGAGGAGACGAAACTCTACGACCTGCTCGGACAAGCCGAGGAGGCCTCCCGGTGTCTCTACGCTCTCACGGCGACGCCTATGCAGCTGAATGTTGGCGAGCTCTACGATCTCCTTCGACTGTGCGATCTTCCAGAGGGTTGGGACGACAAGGACCGATTCGTCGAGTTCTTCGAAACACGGCAGGCACTCGAGGACAGCCTCAGCACCGTCGGCTCTCGGTATCAGAATATAGCCGATGGACAGCAACAGGTTCTCCAACAGTTCCAGAAAGAGCTCGATCTGGAGGAGGACGAAGGCCGACCGAGAATTGAACGGTTCGGGAAACTCATTCACGAACATCTCACGTCGAATCCCGGCTACGACGAGCAGGCGAAGGCGCTAGTCGAGGCGACGGACACGGAGTCAATTCAACAGCGGAAAGCCCTCGAGAAACTCGTCGGCGTGCGCGAAACCTCCCCTCGCTTTGACGATCCTCGCTCGCTCATTTTCGACTGTGGGCCAACGGAGTGGAGCGCACTTGTGGAAGCTTCTCAGTGGGCGACACCAGTTCAGTCCCGCATCTTCCGGAATACTCGAGCGGTCTTGGAGCAGTGTCAGGATCTGGGGCTCCTCGACGATACGGTTCCGACTCGGGATGTCGAGACAAAACGTATCGAGCTGGGTGACGCAGCCCCGCTGTACGATCAGGTAGAGCAGTATATTGATGAGACGTATAAGCAGTCGCAGAAAATCCTGACAGGGAAGGAGAAGCTCGCGTTGGGCTTCGTGATGACCACGTATCGTCAACGCCTGACGAGCAGTCTACACGCCATCAAGCAGAGCCTCCAGCGCCGGATGGAGAAGCTCGACGAGAAGGTTGAGGACATGACCGAGGAGGTCTCCGAGCTTAGTAGGGACGCCGGAGTGACGGAAGCGACCATCGACGAGGCAATCGGCCAAGCATCCCTCGACGCCTATCAGCCGAGTAGTCGTGGCGCGGCTGACGTGATTCAGGCGGAGCGGACGGCCCTCCAAGAGTTCGTGGACGATCTCAGGCAAGCCCACACCGACCCGAAGGTAGCGCAGCTGCGCCGCGACATTCGCTCACTCCGTCAGAGCGCCCGTGATAACATTATCATCTTCACGCAGTATCACGACACCCTCGAGCATATCCGTGAGACGCTGACAGACACGCATCCAAACGTCGGTACGTACAGTGGTGGTGGCGGGATGCAGTACGACGAAACAACCGGAGAGTGGGTGAACGTCGGTAAAGAGGCGATCAAGCGCGATTTCACTGACGGGGATACCAATATCCTGATCTGTACAGACAGCGCGAGTGAGGGGCTGAACCTCCAAACCGCGGATGCGCTGATCAATTTCGATTTGCCGTGGAATCCGATGCGGGTTGAACAACGCATCGGTCGAATCGACCGTATTGGCCAGAAGAACGAGGTCGTGAAGATCATCAACTACGCCTATAAGGACAGCATCGACGGCGACATCTACGAGGAACTGGAGGGACGGTTACAGCTGTTCGAGAACGTGGTTGGGCCGATGCGTCCGGTACTGAACAGCATCGAGCAGGACATCAAAGACGCCGTTATGGGTAGTTCCGGATCGGATGACACCAGAGAGCCAAGTGAGCAAGTCGTCGAAGAAGCGGACTCACGGGCAAAACGTGCCCAGGAGAAAGCCGAGGAGACCGGGCTAGCAGGTGAGCCAGAAGAGGTGGCGACGAAAGAGGCGATAATCGAGAGTTCCGGACTTGACGGGTGGGAACCCTATTGCTATCCCGCATTCGATGAGATCGGGACCGGTGATCGGTCGTATGAACCGTTGGTGAGCTTGGAGACGATCGAGACGCAGATTACGCAAAGCGACCGCCTCGAAGAGACAGAATGGTCGTTTACTGCCCTCCGGAACCATGACCGCGCCGACGACTTCGAAGATATCGTCGACGATGCATACGTTCTGGAACTGCCAGAGGAGGATGCAGTAGCAATGCCGGAGTCGCTCGGAGAGACAGCTCAGGCAGAGCTTGGAGGGGGTAGCGGTGTTGTTGTGACGTTCAACCCAGAGATTGCTGAGCAGTTCCCGTCGATTCGGCTGCTCCTACCTGGAGATCCACTATTCGAAGCGCTCGTCCGCGAAGCTGCCCCAGCAGAAGTCGATAATGTGGAGTTCGTCTGTGGTCAGCGTGGAGAGAGTGGATCGTCTGTTACCCGAAGTAGTCGGGTCGCCGAAGCCAAACAAGCGACTGTTGTAGAACCAGCTGTAACGAGTGAGAGTGTGAAAAATCTCCTCGGGGGGACGAACTCAGTCTCAGACATTGACGATGCAGAGCAAACTGTACTGAACTGGTTATCCCAACTTCCAGCTACAGAGTAGAGGCACTTTCGGGGGGCAGAGGGCTTTCCGGAAGTTCCCGGAAGCACGAATCTTCCACAAACAAAACCGCCGGACATCACCGTGATTGAGGTAGCTATCAAGCCGTCAAATGGGGTAATTCCGGAAGCAACCCGGTCACGTTTTAGTACTAGCCAGAAAACCAGTCTATCAAGCAACGATGATCCGCGATGCTCGCGTTCTCCGCGCCGGGTTCGTCCCTCGGGAAGTTGAGCATCGCGACGCCGAAGTTAACCACCTCTCCAGCGTTCTTGAGCCCATCACGAACGGAGAACCCGCCGACACGGCCATCGTCACTGGACCCAGCGGCGCCGGCAAGACGTGCATCTCGCAATTCGTCACCGAACGCCTACGTGAGGAGGTCCTCGATGTCGAGACCACCTACGTCAACTGCTGGCGCAACTACACCCGGTTCCGCACGCTCTACCAGATCCTCGACGACCTCGGCGCGACCATCGACATCCACCGACAGTCGACGCCGCACGACGAACTCGTCGACCGCCTCCAGCAGCATGACGGCCCGCGAACCGTCGTCATTCTCGACGAGGTCGACCAACTGGAGGACCCCAGCGTCATCTACGACCTCCACAGCCTCCCGCAGTTCGCGATCATCTGCATCGCGAACAAGGAAGAGGAGCTGTTCAGCCGCGTCGACGACCGCCTCGTGAGCCGCCTGCGCTCCAGCGAACACGTCCGGATGGACAAGTACCACGACGAGCAGCTGTACGACATTCTGAGTGCGCGGGCGAAGTGGGGACTCGATGAGGACGTCATCACCGACGACCAGCTCTACCGGATCGCCGACGCGGCCGCCGGCGACGCCCGCCTCGCAATCGGCATCCTCCGAACAGCCGCCGGCAAGGCCGATCGCGAGAACCATGAGCGCATCACCGACGATATTCTCCTGAACGCCGCCGAGGATGCTCGGGCCCAGATCAAGCAGAAGAGCCTCGACTCGCTCACGCCGCACCAGCGCGTCGTCTACGACATCGTTCGCGAGCACGGCCCGATCGGGCCAAGCGAGATTCACGAGCGCTATTCCGAGGACGTCGATGATCCGCGGACGAAACGGACTATCCGCACGTACCTCTCGAAGATGGAGCAGTACAACCTCCTCGAGGCGGAGGGGACGAGTCGGGACCGAGAGTACTCGCTCGTCGATTCGGCGGCGGCGTCGCCGATGCAGTGACCGTGATGCCGTCAGCTATCCCGAACTGAACTCGCCGAGGCCCGATTGCTCGTGGTCCAGCCGCTCGATGATCTGGGGATCGCCGTTGCCGGGGTTGTTGACCCGCGTCGAGATTTCGTAGGCGTCCAGATCGTCCTTCGGGTACGGCTGGCACAGTTCATTGCGGGTGTCCGGATCTGCGGCGAGCCAGTCGGACTCAGCGTCCTTTGGGAGGACGACCGGCATCCGGTCGTGGATTGAGTTCATCAGGTCGTTCGGCTCCGTCGTGAGAATCGTGACGCACGAGATCGTCTCGTCGTCGCCTTCCCAGACGTCCCAGAGCCCAGCCATCGCGAACGCGGGGTCGTCCTCGCGAAAAATTCGGTATGGCTGTTTCGACCCGCCGTTCGGCGATTTCCACTCGTAGAACCCTGACGAGGGTACGAGGCAAGGACGGGTTTCCCACGCTTGCTCGAAGACACGTTTCTCGTCGGCAGTCTCGGAGCGAGCGTTGATGATGCCCTCCTCGGGCTCGTCCGCCCAGAACGGAATCAATCCCCAGTGGTAGGCCTCGATCTCGTCTGGAGCCTCGTTCGTGACGATGTGGAGGTCGTCGCCAGGAGCGATGTTGTATCGGGGTGTGTACCCGCCGTCCGTGACGACCTCGGCGTCGAAGCGGGCCTCGAGGTCGGCCTGGTCGATGAAGAGCGAGTTTCGGCCACACATACATTTTGATGCAGCTGGTAGAGTCTTCAACGTATCTGAAAGTGTGAAGGGCTGGTTCTGTTACTCCCTCGTTTGATTGTCGATTTGGGTATTATCGGTAAGTCCAGCCAAACGACATAGTACAGGAGAACGTGACCCATCCACCAAATTTCAAGATACTGGTGAAAGATGTAGAGGGTCTTTCGATTGGAGGAAGATTCTATACAAAGGCAGATACAGCATTTTCAGAAGAAGGGTGTGAACTTGACGGAGATTTTATCCCGGCGATGGCCAACAGTGTTTTATAATGCCGTGGAACGCTCTCGCAGACAGAATTCTCACTGGCAGTAAGCGGAAGAAGGAGTTAGAGGTAGAGAACCAGTCCGAGTACGACCAGTGGGTCTCCGAACTATACTCCGAGATAGAGGTGTTCGTGAAGCGAGTAAACAACCTGAATCTAAGCGAGGCAGAAGGACGTGACCAGTTCTACAATTTTGCTGGAAGGCTTTCTGACCGTCTCCTAGAGTTGCGGGAACGTAGTGAGTCGTCAGCTGCTCCCGCCGAGGCCTTGATCCAGTTGGAGGAACTGATCGAGAAGATCAACGAATCGTCTTCGAAGATCCATGTCTCGGTTGCGTATATCGGGGAGGATCCGTTTGAGAAGGCGAGACGGGAGAAGAAGAGGGAGGAGCGTGAACGCGAGAAGAGCAAGAAGGCGCGTGAGAAACGTGATGCGATTGCGGATAAAATTCAACAGCTTACTGCAGCCTTTGAGGAAGATACTTCTTGAGCTCACGTCCGGTAATCCGGAGATAGATTTCTACGAATACGATGATGAGGCCGAGCAGCCAGGAGAGGAAGATGTTGACTTCGGTGTGTGAAATTATCCATGCCCAGTTCGGTACTGTGACCGCTGTGTTTGTAGCGAATAGTAGGTAGGCGAAGATCGGGACGACAACGGAGAAGATGATGGTTGCGACGTTCGCTGTAAGTACAGGGATTAGGTCTTCCGCGTTTAGCCCAGACTTCTCATCTTCTAAACGCTTCTTCCGTCTCTGTAGTGTCTCGATCTGGTTTTCAGCGTGAGCGAGATCCTTACGTGCTTCTTGCAGTCGGGCTTTTTCCTGGATTCCCAGTCCGGCTGTGATGTCCGGAGTATCAAATACGTTGTTCAATCTAAAGGAAGATCTGGATTCTCTGATTCGTTCTATACTTGACTGAAGTCGATCCATTTGGCTTCGGTCTCTGAACTCGTTGTACTGCTGTTCAAGGGCTTCTCTGGTCTCTCTCCTGAGACTGTCAAGGCCGTATTCCTCTTTGAAGTCCGCGATGAACTCGTCCGGTTCGACAGGTTCAGGTTCTTCATCCACTCCCTCTGCACGGACCTCGATATCGCCCGCACTTGATGAGGAGTCCTCATCTCCGTCATCTTCTTTGTCCTTAGCCTTCTCAATAGCCGCCTCCAGAGCATCGCTATCTGATCCAGTGACTCTGGACCGACGGCCTGTGATATCGTAGTCCTCCGCGAACGAGGAAGTGATCTCTCCCAAGACTGCTTGTTCGATCTGGTCGTAATGCTCTTCCAGTAATTGGCGGTGATAGTTCTCGTCGCTCTCCTCTATCTCCTCCGGGGAGTCGAAGTTGTGGTAGTCACTCAGATGTTGGTAGAGGATGTCTATATCCAGTTTTTCTATAGGCTGGGAAATTTGAGAGGGAACCTGGTTTTCGATGAAGTCTGAGACTCTTTCTCTGGCGTTTTGCTTGAACCGTTTTTCTCTTCTCCCGGTCAGTTCGTCTATCGTCTCTTTGTGGTTGTCGCGCTGCTTCTTGAACTTCTTCAGCTCTTCCTTTACCCGTTCGAGTTCTGTCTCTGTTTGTCTACGCTGGGATTTGATTTCGACGTAGTTGTTGACGAGGAGGGCTGTGAGTATGGCCACGAAGACGCTGGCGGAGGCAGCAAGTGAGCCGTAGAATGGTCCACTCATCAGATACTTCACGAGTTTGAACCAACTTGATATTTAGCTCTCCTATCTACGAGGCAGTATAGGACGCTTCACATAGCGTCGTTTCATGCCATTTAGAAAAAGATTCTCTGCTCACTACCCAGTCTTCATTGGCCGGTCGTCACTGTCCTTCGGCTCTTTTCCGTTTATTACAAGATATGCATCCTGTCTCTTAGAGGTTACTCCAGATATCACCCAAAATTGTCAGGATGCATAGCGACTAATTCGCAAGCCTACTTATCGACTGTTCCACCGCAGAAATAGGTGATCAAGAGGATTTCTACAGACCCAGTTCAGAATCGTGTAACTAGAGTTCGGTCGGGGGCAGTAACTCACAGAGAACAGCTGCTTGGTCAAGAAGTGCGTCGAAGAGCCGATCAGTCGGTCGATATAGCGCGTGGTGTTCATCAACAGAGTATGGGGTTTTCTCATCATCAGTGTGTGAGAGAAATCCGCACTCGAGAAGCGGAGCAAGGGTAGTATCCAGCGCAGTTCCGGACCGGCCAGATTCGGCTTCAAGAGTGTGTCGAGGGAACTCAGAAAGGAACCGCGTACAGCAACTCAGGACGTGAGCACGTCGATCAGCGAATAGTTCGTTGAGCGCAGTGCGATGGGTGCGTGTCCAATACTCGTCAAGTTTGACGTATGTACGAACGATCGGGGATAGCTCGTTCAAGGAACCAGTAGCATGGACGATGCCAAGGTCGTTGAGCGCATGTTGGTCTTTGGTGTCCAGAGACTCGCCGAGAGGATGGAGAACAGTTTGAAGCGCCTCGTGGTACCGCGAAGTGAGAAATTCCCCGGCAACAACGTGGGCGTTCACGATATTTCGAGTTGGGTGCATTGACTCGTGGTGATCGGGGTTTCGGTGGTCGACGTGGGTTCGTGGATAGCTCATAGAGCACCTCTTCCAACGTGGCGTTGAGCATTAACATTCCGAGCAGTCAGGCTCGAGACTGCAGCTGGGTAGGTTTAACCAACACACCGCCGTCAATACGGCCGGGTGTTGGTTAACACGAAGTACGCTCGATTCAGGAACTATTCTCGGAAACAGGATCCAAACGGAGACTACTCGGGACTGTACCGGGATTAGAGGGGATCACATCGAGTTTCCTGAAACGCGGAAGCGACACGCCGCGGCTTATCGGGAACGTAGACAACTAATCGAGTATGGGAGAACACTCAACGTCGAACCGATTGGCGGTAGACCAGCCGACACGGGGCGCTGACCGCAATCGGTCCCTTGCTGACCAGGCCGATCCGGCTACGGACGATATGTTGTTGCCGTCACTTGAGGACGGCATCACGCTGCTCGACATAGAAGGCGGCCGCGGCGTCCCAATCTTGCAATCGCTCGTGCTCGACCACCTCCTCCTGTACGACGGCCCCGCCTTCTGGGTGGACGCGAACGGCCACGCGACGACGACCACGCTCGCCCAAATCGCCCCCAGCCAGCGGTTGCTCGAGCGGATCCACGTCGCGCGGGGGTTCACCGCCTACCAGCACTACGGCACCGTCTGCGATCTCCCGACGGCGGTGAACCAATCCATCCGGAGATCCACCGCCGACACCGGAACGAGCAGTCGACAGTCGACGGCTCGCAACGAGGACTCGTCCTCGCACACCCCGTCGCTCATCGTCGCCCCAGCAGTCGACGCGCAGTACCGCACTGACGACACGCTTGGAGACGCCCACGCCGAGACACTCCAAGCGCGAACGCTCGCTCGACTGGCGACCTACGCGGATGGGTACGAGGTGCCGGTGCTCGTTACTCGCAGCAAAGCGGACGAGTTCGCGGCGCCGGTCGCGACGGCTGCCAAGCACCACTTAGAGTGCGAGCAAACCCGGATGGGGCCACGGTTCGTCGGCGACGAGTTCGAGACGCTCGTCTATCCCGTCGACGATGGGGCATACTACCAGACGACGTTTACCTACTGGCGTCAGTTACTCGGCGCGCGTGCCGAACAGGTCGGGCTGGAACCGGCCTCGCCCTCCACCCCGACCACGACCTCCGACGGCGTCGGAACGGGCGTGACGGCCAACGGAACGACCGCATCACTCACTGCGAACCCACTACTCGATGCCTGGACGAGTGCTGGAGGGCGATAGTAATGGGGCGCACCAATCCGACGTATCGGGATGCGCTGCGGGCTATCGAGGAGCGATGGACGGATTTCCGGCGGGCGCTCCGTCGTCGCGACCAACCACGCTTCGACCAACTGTTCGAATACGCTCGCGAGCACGCTGACGCGAGTGGCCTGTTGAACCACCAAAACCCGCTGTTGCCGGCGCTGATCAGCATCGATCTCGAACAGGAAGCCCGACTCGATGAACACGAAGACCGCCTCGCTGAACTCGAAAACGCACTCAACGAGGCGGACGATCGGCAACAACACTCCGAGGCAGGTACAACGGAGGACGGATTGCACTGATGGTTTTTAGTACGGGGTACTTGACCGTTAATATGGCAACAGATAATATGGCAACAGATCGCTTCCAGAGGATCAACGACTTGGAATCAGGTGATCGAATTCGAATCCACCTTACCGGGGACGGTCCGGTTGAGGCTGGCGGCGTGACGTTTCAGAATCCGTGGGAGACCTCCGTCGGAAGTGTACACGAAGAGAGAAAGGACCCCCGGAAGGGAGATGAGGTCCGACATATCGAATTTCATCGGACACTGCGTCTCGATGCACCTGACGAGATCGTGCCGCCTGACCGCGTCGTGTTGAAAACCGCACATCGGATGGAGCAGGAGAACACGCTTCGGCTGACATTCAAACAGCTGATCGAAGATAGTCCCGGTCACTATACTCTCCATGCCCTGGGACTCGAGGATCTCGAGGTTCTCGAATGAATTTGTATCGAATACAGCGCCTCAGTACCGTAATTAGTAGACTTAACCAACATCCCGTAGCAAGCGTGGGTTTTGTTGGTTAAGATGGGCGGTGAAGGGGGATCAGTGGCCCGGAAGTGTTTGCGGAAAATGGATGGAAAGCCCCAAATTCGCGTTCCACGCCCTTCGCAGCCGTGTCACACTGGTTCCCTGAACTCCGGAAGCGACACACTGTCGATTATCGGGTGAGCGTACGTTGGCGTGCCTATGCTGGAGGACGATGGATAGAAAATGCCATTCACATTCGATTTCCTTGATGATGGCCGTGTCCTCGAATGGGAGACGACGGCTGACGGCGCCGTCGCGACCGAACGCGATGACTACTCGCCGCGCTTCTACGTCGCATCCCGCGCACCGGATGACGAGATCGACCTCACGAGACTCCGCAGCGTGTACGAACGGCACCCGGACGTCGTCGCGACCGATATCGTCGCCCAGCGGCCAGGCTTCCGTCGCGACGACGAGGACGTCCTCGCCGTCGACGTTGCCCACATCGATCGGATCACCTCGCTGGCTCGACAGGCACGCCAGCTGTCCGAGTACCCTGTGGGGGATCTCGCCTGCTTCAATGTCGATCTCTCGCGGGAGTTTCGGTACTGTCTCGAGAACGATGTGGATCCGACGCCAACGTGCGATCTCTCGACGCTGCGACTCGACGTCCCACTCACAGAGACGACCGGCGATGCGTATACCGAACTTGCCGTCGGCGGCGAGACGGTCACGGGCCCGCCAGAAGATATCCTGACGACAGTCCAAGCTGCGCTTGACAACCACGATCCGGACGTCCTCGTCTGCTCGACGAGCGAGATTGTCCCGACCCTGTACGAGATGGCTGCCAGCACTGGCGCCGACAATTTCTCGTTGAGCCGGACCCCAAAGGGCGATTTCCAGCAGCTCGCGAGCCGGTCGACCTACGCGAGCTACGGCCGCGTCGGGCACTCGCCGGCGCGCTACAACGTGCCCGGAAGAGCAATCATCGACCGATCGAACACGTTCTTCTTTGGCGAGACCAACATCGACGGCGTCCTCGACCTGGTCTCGCGGTCGCGCAAGCCGATACAGGAGGCAGCCTGGGCGTCGATCGGCAACATCCTCACAGCCATCCAGATCTGCGAAGCCCACGACCGCGGCGTCCTCGTCCCGTGGCACTCCTGGCGCCACGAGAAATTCAAATCAACAGGGGTGCTCCACGATGCCGATCGTGGTGGGTTCATCTTCGCGCCCGAGGTCGGACTCCACGAGGATGTCCACGAACTCGATTTCTCCTCGTTGTATCCGAACATCATCTGCACGCACAACGTCTCGCCGGACGTGATTCGCTGCGAGTGCCATCGCGACCGCGAGGACGTCCCCGGACTCGGCTATTCGATCTGTGACGACCGGGGCTACCTCGTCGACGTCCTCCAGCCCATCATCGATGCGCGCGACGAGATCAAAGCCGCCATCCGTCGCGAACAAGAACGCGACGATCCCGACAAGGAGCGCCTCGACGAACTCGAAGGGCGGTCGGGGGCGCTGAAGTGGATCCTCGTCGCCTGCTTTGGGTACCAAGGCTTTAACAACGCCAAATACGGGCGCATCGAGTGCCACGAGGCAATCAATGCGTTCGCGCGCGAGATTTTGTTGACGGCGAAGCAACGCCTCGAAGCCGCCGGCTGGCGTGTCGTCCACGGCATCGTCGACTCCATCTGGGTGACCCCAAACCCCGACGTCGACGACGAGGACCGCGAGTCCCTCGAGGCCCTCGCGACCGAGATCACCGAAGCAGTCGACATCCGCCTCGAGTATGAATCGCACTATGACTGGGTGGCGTTCGTCCCACAACGCGAGAGCGACGCCGGCGCGCTTACGAAGTATTTCGGAAAGGTCGTCGATGAGGACGAGTTCAAGATCAGAGGCATCGAAGCCCGCCAGCGGTCGACGCCGCCATTTATTGAGGACGTCCAGCGAGAATGCCTCGATCGCCTCGATGCGACGCAGTCACCAGAGGCAGTCCTCAGCTGTCTTGACCGTGCAGTCTCGAAACTCCATGCCGGTGAGGTAGCGGTGGAGCGACTCGTCGAACGGAATCGTGTCTCCAAACCACTCGACGGCTATACCCAGAACACACAGAACGTCGCAGCGCTGAAACGGGCTCGCGACCAGGACCTCGCTGTTCATCCCGGTCAAGATATTGAGTATGTCGTGGTTGATGACGAGAAATCCTCACGGGAACGCGTCGTACTCGCCCACGAAGAGGTCGAAACATACGATCCATCGTATTACGAGACACAACTCGTCCGCGCTGTCGAAAGCGTCCTCTCGCCCTTGGGTTGGGATCGGACGGATATTCGACGGAGTCTCGCCGAGACACGAGAAGTAGAGTTGACCGATTTTACAATGACTTAGAACGGATGACCTTGTTCTGAGATGTCGATAGCGCCCCTTTACCACCATATTTCTATTTTATCGATAGATGGACCCATGAGATACATGGGTCAATGGACGGAGATCGTCTTCGGTGAGAAAAACCACAAGTGGGCGACAACGTCGACACCCCCCGGAGTGTGAATGGTGGAGTGATATGTATTCAGATTGTGAATCTCTTTCTCTAAGCCGAATCCATTCACACTCCGGGGGGAGTACCCTGTATCAGTTACACTCCCCTCAGTGTGAATGGGATTTGAAATCAATCACACCGTGGGTGGGCAACCTATATGTGAATGGGATGAATTGGTCCGGCTATGCCAAACAACGAATCCACGCAAACGACCGTCGACGAGATCTTGAATGTCGATGAGGACAACGACGAAGACGAATCGAATATTTTTGAAAAACCGTGGCTGCTCGAAATCGATAACGTACCAGACGCCAACCGGATCGTCGGCCGTGACGATCACATCACGTTCTTGGCGAAAAATCTCCGGAAAATGCGGACGAACAGCGTTCCGGACAACGTTCTAGAGTGGGGTGAAACCGGGACAGGGAAGACACTAGTTGCAAGGCACGTCTGTGAGCGACTCGAAGCGGCAACTGAGGGAACGGACTCGCCCATCGTTACTGCATACATTAACCCGGACCCGATTTCTACGTATACCTCCACCTTCCGAAAGATAGCAGAACAGGTGAACGCCAAAGCGGAAAACCCGCTTGAAGTCCCCTATCAGGGCCTTTCAGCAGAACACTACCGGGATCAGAAGTTGTGGCCCGTCGTTCAGCGGGAATTCTCGGGTGGGCTCGTCGTCATTATCGACGAAATCGACAAGCACGGCGAGGTCAACGAAGTACTCTACACGCTTTCACGGACACAATCGAAAGACGACGTAGATTTCCCAGTCATCACGATCGGGATTTCGAACGACATCGAATTCAAAGGCGAAATCGAGTCCCGGGTGCAATCCACACTCCAACCGGAACACCGAACGTTCACGCCGTACGAAGAAGATCAGCTTATCGCGATCCTCGAGAATCGCCGCGACGCGTTTTACGATGGAGTCCTCGATGACGAGGTGATACCTACAACAGCCGAACTCGCAGCTGAAGAACACGGAGACGCTCGACGTGCAGTTCGGTTGTTCCGCAATGCGGGTGAAATTGCCGACGAGGAAGGAGACGACATCGTGACCGCTGAGCACGTTCACGAGGCCGACGAACTCGTCGAGGTCGAACTCTTTATGGAAATGGTGAAGGGGACGCCGTTGTCCGGGAAGTTACTCCTCTTTGCACTCACACGACTTGATCGGAACAACCCGGAGAAGGAGTGGTTCCGTACGTCCGAGATCCACGAGGTGTACCAAACAGTTGCACGGGATGTCAAGGTTGAGCCGAAGGGGTACAATCGCGCACTTGAACTCCTGAACAAACACGTGACGACTGGAGTTCTCGAATCGAAGAAGAAGGAAGGCGGTGATCAAGGAAAGTTCAGATCGTACTCACTCCAGGGTGACGTCGAGAGCACTCGAACTGGGCTGATCAATTCGACACCGGAGCTCCAGACGTTGATGGGATGGTGACACCCCCACCCCTCGGTGTGAATGGTATGGCATAGGGGATGGCAGCTGTTTCGATGATGCTGGTGTCGTTGGAGAGCCGTTAGCAGTCTCGTGTGGTTGAAACAACCCGTAGAGCGGGTAATACGGTAAAATAGGCTGTTTGCAGTGGTTGGCTGGTGTGTCGCACCGCAGTAATAGATAATTTTAATATATACGAGTCTAAACAGCCCTTCGAGTAGTATCCTATTTCAAGGCGAGGCACTTGTGCCGAAGCCGACGCGCCAGCGCGGAGGCGGAGGGGCGTCCGCGCTCGTCGGGTTCCGCAATTAGGAGCAGCTTAATCGTGGTGCCCCACGTGGTGGGACCATTCACACTGAGGGGTGTGGGGGTGGGATATCCGCCAAACCGTTTCGCTGGCTCCGCTTTGCTACGTCTTTCAATGACGAAATGGAACGCCGTGTTGAGGAGGGTGGCTGCCCATTCACACCGAGGGGTGTCGGACTGACGGGTCCCATTCACACTCCGGGGGGACCCCTTTCGTCCACGACATTCTGCAGCCATCGCCAACCGGGCTATCGAATACCAGCCGACTGCGCCAGCGAACGTCAGGTCACAGGTGTCCGCTCAGAGGGTGCCAACACACTCGACGAGCTCGTCTTCAGTAGTCCACCGGCATAACCGACCGCCATCGTCCAACATCTCAAAAATGGCCGTCTGCATACCACTATACGGATTCTCACTCGTCACTCCGGTCTCAACGTCCTCCAGGTCGAGTGGTTCGTATTCGCGCTTGAATACGTGCGTTTTCGCGAAATATTCCTCCAGGGCCGTGAAGTAGCCCTGTTCGACCAGAAACCCTCCCTGGGCGTGTTCGGCGACACCGACGATTGTATCCGTATAATCGGCGAGCAGTCGGAATTTGAGATAGGTGTTCGTCCACTCACTTCTGATGTCGACCATCAAAAATGCATACGCGCCGGCCCGCCGATTGAGGCGATCTTTCACGAGTTGGAGACGGCGAATCTCGGGTTGACCATAGCTGCCGAGGACAAAGTACGAATGCTCAGCCGAGAAGATCGGCGTGAGCTCCGCAACACTCTGTTTCAGCGCTTCGTACTCCGCCGGCGTGAGTGAGGTCTCGTGAAGATACTCCTCGGCCTTCGCAGCGAGTTCATCAACAGTGACTGGATCCTCACTCATCTACCCGTGCATACTCGGATAGCGTGCTTTAATGTGGCGACCTCATCATAGACCGATTCGCTCCTACCCGATTCGTATTAGGGCGAAACGCTTTTGCACGCACCACCCCAATAACGAAGTAATGAGTACCTCCGATCAGCCGCCAAGCGATCTCGATTCCGTACGGGAGCGACTCAACGTCGTCACCCAGGAGACGCGGTTCGCGCTCCTCCAGGACATCCTCGGACATCCGTCGGAACTACCGACGCTGAAGGAACTCGACTACGTCAACCCGAGCAAGAGCCAGACGACGATTCGCCAGCACCTCCAGCAGCTCGTCGACGCCGGCATCGTCGAGGAGATCCTCTTGCCCGAGGACCGCCGGCAGAACGATCTCCCGTACAAGTTCTACGGAATCAGTGAGAGCGGCCGGCAGTTCCTCGAGGACCACAAGCTCCTCCGCGCACAAGACACGCTTCGAGAGATCTACGACCGGGTCGAGAAGACCGACGACATCAAACGGTACGAGACTGCCCCGCGACCCGAGCGCTGACACTCCTTCTTCACTTCGTCCCGTCGCCACGGCTGTGGTCTGTCCCGCTACTGCGAACGAAGTCGATTGCTGCCTTCTGAGGCTCATGGATACAGACGGAAGTCTCTCATTCCGCCATTTCGGACGCAGTCGGGTATTGTGCGGCAGGGCATCACTGGTGCTGTCCTAGTTCAAGCGTGCTTCGTTGCTCAGACGGCCCGTTCGGTCAGAAAGCCTTTATCCGTATAGTATAGCGTCCGTAGTATGCCCGAATGCCAGAACTGCGGGTCCTTCGTTACTGCACAGTATGCTCGTGTGTTTACCCCGGATAATGTCGATACGCCACGGGTGTGTCCGTACTGTCCGGACAAACTCCGCGACGGTGCCGACGTCCGCTCTGCGCGGTCAAACCGGCGTTCTGCGTAACGTAGGGAGTGATTCCCTGATTTGATTTCGCCTTGGTGAGCGAACACATTGCTATCGGGCGGGTGGCCCCGATAGATTCAGTCCTCCGACTTGACTGGACCTTTGTATTTGGAGGTTACCGTTTCGCCCTCTCGCCACTGCCAGTAGTAGTAGCGGTTATCGTTGATTTCCTTGATCGTGATCGTTGCCTTGGTGGGGACGTCGTCCGGGAGATCGGGTGGGCGCTCTTCGTCCTTGTCGTCGTGGTCCGACTCGAGACGGTCCGTTCGCTCTTTGTACTCGGCCAACGCTTCCGCATAGCGTGATACGTGGCGGAGTTGGTCTGAGGAGTATTCGTTGAGGGTGTCGACGATGTCCGCCGGAAGGTCTGCCGGCGGCGTCGGTGGCTCGTAGGACATTGGGACCCTTCGTATTAACCAACACAACTCGCCAGAGCCATAGATTGTTGGTTAATCACCGGCCTCCCTCAATTCCGGTGGTACGTTGTGAGATACTGTTCGATGAGGGTAGAGGTCGCGTGGCTGAATCGATCAATCTCGTGAGCGAGAATCTTGAACTCGAGGATGGAAGAGTGAGGGTAGATCTGCCACGAAGACGGATATGAGTGAATGAAAAAGCTGTACTCGCCGTAGAAGTCATCGAGGCGGGAGGGAAGCTCGTGGTGCCAGAGCGAATCCAAGTAACCGATGACGTGATTGTTGGATGGAAACGGCGGTACGAGGTAGTTGGCTTCGATGTCAAGTAGTTCGTCGGTGAGAGTATCGATGAACTCCTCGTCAAGCTGGCCAAGCCGTCGCCCCTCTTTCAGTGATCGGACGACATTCTGTATCGTGCGGCGAACACCAGGCTTGAGATGGGTAGGGTTGACAGGAGTCACGAACGATTCGACAGACTCGGTGGTCTCTACTTTGAGTCCTGCCAGCGCGATGTAGAGCGGGTAGGAGAGGTTCGTCTTGAGCACTTCGGTGATGGTACCCTTGGTGATGCCGTACCTGTCGTCGTAGCTGAGTCGTGACCGGGTACTGTGGTCGTAGATCCGGTCCCGGAGCTGACTGCGCTGTGTCTCAAAACTCGGAGTTTGTCGACCTCTAACCCAGTCATACCATTGCTGATTTGCGGACAAGAATGGGCGTGGCGGGATATGCGCCGGTACTGAGGAGTCATCGTAGATGGTAGCGTACTCGGCGTTGATGAACAGAAGATCGTCGAACACCGACCAGCTCAAATTCTCCAAGAGCTTCCGTAGTTCTCGGTAGCACGGCGGGATCGAGCCGCGGTCTGCAAGCACATCGATATTGGTGATGATGCTTTCCATCTCCAACAGGTAGAGATGCACTGCGGGGAAGGTATTGAACCGTTGCCACGTCGTCCGCCGCCAGTATGTTTGGAGTTCGTCACGCCATTCGTCGATCCTGGAGAGCAACGTCTCCGTCGTCTTTGTGATCGAGTCCTTCTCCGATTCAACTCGCGCTTTGACAGCCTCCTGCACCTACTTTCTCGACGCAATGGAATCCGATTGCGATTTGCTGGCCACTTCCGAGACCGGGTATTTTGAGCCGTGGAGATAGTGGTATTTCTCCTCTAGCGTCGTTTCGTCTGTCTCTGCGAACGAGTCGAGAAAGGCATCGAACCTGGAGCTATCCAATCCATGGATTTGGAGCCCATAATACGGGTGGGGGCGTGATGAGGACCGGTCGACAACCCGGAGCTGGAGGAAGTCCAGCCCCATCTCATCAAGTGCCTCATTATATCGCTCTGTGACTTCGAGTGCCGCCTTGTACTGGCTCTCGGGATCGTTCGGATAGGCTTCGGGCACTTCGTGCAGTATCTTCGAGAAGAACGCGTCGACGAGATGGTTCGGGAAGTCCACATAGTGGTTCCGGACGTTGCCCTCGATCGTGAAATACTGGTTTTCGCTCGCATCGGGCGAAGGTCCGGACGTCTGCGTTAAATACGGCCAATCCATAACGAGAGCTTCCTCTACAATTGCCCATTGTAGACTCGATATTTAATCTCTGTCAGTGATATAGAGTACCGGTAAAATTCGGTGGGCTTGGTGGTGCCCTACACGGTACTTGCAATGCCAGTGAAGTACCCATGGGCCATATCCAACTGGTCCCGATCAACCTCATCGGCTTCGGCCCGGAAATGGAGAAGCGCGTTCCGCGTCTCACGGATATCTTCAAGCAGGCTTTCGACCATGTCGCGTTCCTGTGAGAGGCGGGGTGGCAGGTGATCGAGGTTTCGCATCATGAACATCCGATAGTCATCGAACGAGAAGTCTTCGGGGCGATCAGGCGCCTCATAGCTCTCGTCATGCTCAGCGCGATCGGCGAACGTCTCGTCGATAGCCTGGTCCAGGTCATCAAAGAATGTACGGAACAGGTGGCGGAGACTTTCCTCGATCTCGCCGATCTGGAGGAACGGTTCGACCTGATGTTCGAGGAAATAGAGGATATCGTAGCGGGTCAGGATCCCGTCCAAGTCATCTTGGTCGCCAATCAGGACATAGTCATCCTCCGCAAGCGTATCGAACAACTCGAAAATATCGTGGTCTCGCTCCACGAATTTGGGATTTGTATTCAGGGCGATTTTGACGGAGGTCTCCTCGACCCGCGGATCGTCCATTGACTTCACGTATTTTGCGACCGATTTGTACGTGACTGTACCCTCAACACCATCATCGCTCACCACTGGGAGCTGGTCAAAATCGTGTTCCAGCATGAGCGTCAAGGCATTCTGAATCGAGTCATCCAGATCGACAGTTACGGGCTCATCTGGTGTCGCGGCCGTTCTGTGGCTGAGAACGTCGGCCGCCGTGAAGAATTCCATAGCTCGACTAATGTCGTACGTGTCCTTCTACATTTGGGACATCCTGGAGAACGAACCGAACAAGTGGATTGCAGCGACGGGAGTAGACGACGTTCCGAGGTAGACGATATGCTCCGAAAAAACGGTCCCTCGGCGAAAAGGCCTCAAATCGATGTCTTTGGGAGTCGCCCGTCGGGCCGTGGAACACTGCCGCGCATGATCTCGAGATCGACTCTCCGCAGATGCTTGCATCCTCCATCGGGTGCTCGCTGCTGCCAGTCGGGACAGGAACACGACTCACTGACGATGTCGACTTCGTATCGGTTTCCCGACCCGGATCGCACCTCATACTGACCGCCTTTTTCGAGCAACGAAATCGACATTTCCTCGGTGACGGCTCGCCTCGTTCGGGGATCGAGATCGTCGCTTTGAGAAGAAGACTCTGCGACGACCATCCGATCACGCATATCTCCTGTCTGGCCCCCGTCAGGCGTAGCGGCGTCAGGGCTCTGCAGCCGGTCGACCAGCAGGGCTTCGATCGGATGCCCCTCTCGCCACAGGTAGTGGACTTCGCGACGGTCTCGATGGTCATAGGACCCGCAGGCGACAGCGTCACCGGACCAGACGCGCCATGCGCCGAGTGCTCCCATCGCGTCGACGATGGTTCGAGGGATCGTCTCGTACTCGGCAGGATAGAAAATTCGGAACCGAGTGCATCCTTCTTGGGGCGGAATATGGTCCCACCACTCGACGGCGTCACTCCAGCTGTCGAACATCGCCTCGTCGCTCCCGTATCCGACGGTTACACCGTCGAGCTGCAAGGCGTGAGGTTGTTCTCCGGTCTCGTCTTCGAGGAGTCGGAGGACAGCGTATCGGAGGTACTCGTGGGCCTGATTGTCCGCCGATTGCGCGACTTGATTGTGCTGCTCTGCGACGCGCTCGGCTTCCTCGAGAACTGCCGTGAGATATCGATCAGTCATGGTTTGACGGAGGGTGAGATGCGCCTCCGCCCTTCGGCGGGCGCTGAAAAACTTAACCAACAAAGTGAGTGACCGACGAATTTGTTGGTTAAACCCGCGAAGTCAGCTGTTCAGCCTTCGAGAACGTCGATGAGTTCCTCTGCCGTCCGACTAATCCGCCCGAGGCGCTCGCGAACGACCTCGGGATCGTCCGACTCCCACGCAGCGAGGTAGAACGCCGACCCGCTGGTGTCCAACCCAAAGTACCGCCCGACGACGTACGCAACGGCTTCGGCCTCCACTTCGCGTTTTGCCCGCTCGGTGTCGTCGTCGACGTCGAAGTGGAGCAGGGCGTGCGCGTACTCGTGAATCAGGGTCCGCGCGAGGTCGGCCTTATTCTCCCGATCACGCACCTCGACGAGCGGCTGGACGTCGACGAAGCTCAGCTGCTCGCAGATGCCCTTCGCCTCGCCGTGGGTCCACTCCTCGGCCGGAACAATCCGCACCGTCACGCCGAGGTCGTCAGCGGCGCCAGTCAACTGTTCGACGAGGTCGCCGGCGTCACCGGTCGCTTCCGTGTCCAGGTCGGGAAGCGGCTCGCCCTCGGTCTGGGAGACGTCGAACACCGGCGCGGGCTTGAACCCGACCAGGCCCTCGGACCACTCCTCGGGTGGCGTCTCGTCGTACTCACAGTCACTGTCCTCGTGGTAGCTCGGAGAGTTCTCGCACTCCGGGCACTGCTTGGTGATGATCGGCGCCCAGATCCAGATGGCCGACTCGCCCTCCTTGACGTGGCGGTCGAACTCCTCCTGCCACGTCCGGTAGCCAGCCACCCGGCTCGCCTCGGGACACTGTCGCTTGATGAGGAGCGTGTTCCGGTAGGAGTAGTCGTGGAAACGACTCTGGACATCGAGCCACTCTTGGAACTCTTTGCTGGCCTGCGCGTCGTCGACGCCGGCGACGAGGTCGTCGATCCACTGTTCGATAGTGCTGTTCATCTCGTCTGAACGCGTGTCGGTCTCCTCGAAGGAAACCGACGAATCACTGGTCGTAGACATCGTGATCACCGAATCGAATTCACGGCGACTGCGTCTGTTCAGACCGCACCGCACCCTTCAGGGGCGTTCAAAAAACCGCTCTGTCGGTTAGCGGAGCTCGTGACGTTCGTCTGCAAAGCCGACCGTAACGAGGTACTCGAGGAACTCGTCGAACTGCTCGACGTCACTGGGCGTGTCGGTCGCAAGATGACGCGCCCACTCGATGGCCCATTGGAAGGCGGGATCCGTGCCGCCTTTGCCGTGAATGTACCACCACCGGGCCGCTTTGAGAACCACTATGGGATTCGTCGGCGGCTGCTCACCGACGAGCCCACGGGTGATGGATTCGATTTCGTCGGGGACGTCGGCTGGATCGACCTCCGCTGATTGCGTGTTGTCGATATCGACGGGAATATCGTCGACCGAGACGTTGTCGGGACTCTGTTGTTGACTCACTGGAAGTCACCTCTGAGAGCTTTCGAAGGAGCCCTCGCCCTCTCTGGGGGCACGAAAAACAGGTCGCGAAGTCACGCCGGCGGGAGGTAGACGCTCTGATCGCCGGCGATTTCCTCTAGATTGTTCCGATGACGGTGGCTGAAGTAGCACTCGTAGCTGCAGTATCCACAGATTGCGCCGGTATCGTACTCGGCGACGTACGGGCCGCGGCGGGTTCGCCAGACGTTCGTCCCGCACTCGGTACAGGCGGCGTCCTCGAGATCGGCAGGGCTCGGTCCCTCGTACTCGACGTTGAGCCCCTCGTCTTGCGGTGTCGTTTCGGGCCAGATTCCGTGCGCCCTCCAGAACTCACGGACCCGAGCGAGGCTGTGGCGCACCGTCTTTCGGACGGTGACGTGGTCGGCGTCGCGACCGCTGTCGTCCCAGCCGTCGGCCGTCCAGAACTCACCGAACTGTGCGCCGCGATGCAGCCCGTTCCAGTCGACGCCGACGATATCGGCCGGTGGCTCGTCAGTGAGTGTCGGTCGGGTCAACTGTCGAATAGCGTCGAGCTGCTTGGGCGGACTCCCGCCGAGAATGTGGACGCGCCGCCCTCTCCAATCGGCTGGATCGGAGAAATCGTGGGCCAGGCGGTCGGCGTATCCCCGTGAATACCCGAGGACGAGGTTCTCAGGTATCGCGTCGATCACCGCCCGCGACTTCGGAACGACGATGAGCTCAGCTTCGGGGTAGCTCGCTTGGATTTCACGAGCAGCAGCGACGTGGGCGTCGACGTCGTCGATTTCGTCGACGTCCCCGATGACCCCGACACGTGGTTCGTACTCGAAAAAGCGGTCGACGAACCGCTCCAGATCGGGATCCCGAAAATCGTTGTCGAGCATCCCGACAGGAATCTCGAGGTTCAGGTACTGGTCCGTCTGGTACCCACAGTCTTCCCGAAACCCGGGGAGAAATCCGAGGGCGAGAGAATCGGCGACGAATGGGGCTCGATGGAGGAACGCCACATGGTCCGCTTGTCTGGCGACAGCGATGTCGCTAGCCGTGCTGGAGTCTGGACTCAAACCGAGGGACATAACGGAACTCGCGAGGCGGCTGTTGGTCGCCCCGCGCCCATTCAGGGGCCCGAAAAACCGCGGCACAGCATATTAACCAACAATAGGGAAACTCACGCGGAGTGTGTTGGTTAAGGACAGCGCTTACCCTTCGTCCTCACGCAACTCTTCAGCTTTCCACTTGAGCCGGCGCAGAATCTGCGTTCGATTTTGGTGGGCGTTCTCGTAGGCTACACACTCTTGCAAGGTTTCCATATCGGGAATCGTCGCGATCCCTGCCTTGATCAGGCGCGTGTTCGGTGCTTCCAGACGCTTCTCTGGAGGGAATTCGTCGCTCTCTTCGTCGTCAGTGGTTCCCATCTCAAAGAGCCTCCACCCCTTTGGGGCCGACACAAACAACTCTCCGGACGATAATGTCCACCTCTAATAGAGATGAAACCGATACAACGGTTACCGTAATGGTCATTCCCCGCGAGTGTTTACAGGCCCGCATGGAGCGAAAGACGATCTCAGTCACCGGGATGTCCTGCAACGGGTGCGAACAGAACGTGGAGACCGCCCTGCGAAACCTCGATGATGTGAATCGGATCGAGGCCGACCACGAAGCTGACACGGTCGACGTGGTCCTCGAGGATGGAGTCTCAGACGACGACGTGAACGCGGCAATCGAACAAGCTGGCTACGACGTAGTGGCTTAATCGGCTGTCACTCGGCCGTCTCCACGCTCGCCGTCGGTGCGGTCGTCGAGGGCGAACTCGGTGTTGACACCCTCGCCGGAGAGGAGCTGACCAGCGAAGCTGTTGGCGAGGACGGCCGAGACGGACAGCACCATCGCGAGCATCGCGAACACCGGGTGAACGAGCCCCGTGGTCGCGGCGGCGACACCGACCCCGTTGAACGCGAAGGCCGTCGCGAGGTTCTGACGGGTCTTCCGGTAGCTCTCGTTCCCGATCTCGTAGGCGTCCATCACGCCACCAAGCCGGTCGCCCATCAGGACGATGTCCGCCGATTCGATGGCGATGTCGGTCCCGGCGCCGATGGCGATCCCGATGTCGGCCTGCGTGAGTGCGGGAGCGTCGTTGATGCCGTCGCCGACCATCGCTACGCGGTGACCCTCGTCCTGCAGGCGACCGATCTCTTCGCGTTTCTCGTCGGGCAGCACGTCGGCCATGACGCGGTCGATACTGACCTCCTCGGCGACCGCGTCTGCGGTGCGCTCGTTGTCTCCAGTGATCATCACGGGCGTGATGCCGGCGTCTCGCATCCGTTGGATGGTCGCAGCGGCGTCGCTCTTGACCTCGTCACCGATACCGATCAGACCGAGTAGGTCACCGTCACGAACAACTCCGGCAACGGTGAGGCCGTGGCCCTGAAGTCGCTCGATGTCGTCGCTCCCCTTCGACAGGTCGATCCCCTCGTCGCTGAGCCATCCCGGTTTCCCGACCAGCACGTCGTCGCTGGCCACGGTTGCCCGGACGCCCTTGCCGGTCACGGAGTCGAAATCATCGGGGTCAGCGTACTCGACATCTTGCTCGTCGGCGAACTCGAGGATCGCATCTGCGAGCGGGTGTTCAGAGAAGGCCTCCGCGCTAGCCGCAGTCGTGAGTACATCCACCTCGTCGGCACCGAACGCGACGACTTCACTGACGGCGGGTTCGCCGACGGTGATGGTGCCGGTCTTGTCCAACACGATGTGGTCGACGTCGGGAAATATCTGGAAGGCGTCACCGGAGCGCATCAGGATGCCGCGGTCGGCGGCTTTCCCGCCGCCTCGGATGAGCGCCAGCGGCGTCGCCATCCCGAGCGCACACGGATAGCCAAGCACGAGGACCGCCAGCGCTGCGAACGCCCCGCGCTGGACGTTGGGGTCTGCCCCCCACGCGAGCGGTGCAACCACCCAGAAGAGGAACGACAGCCCGGCAATCGACAAGACGCCCGGGACAAAGTACTTGAGCACGCGGTCGGCGAGCTGGATGATGCCGGGTTTCATCGCCCGCGCCTCCTCGATTTCGCGGGCCACCTGGTTCAGAAACGCGTCCTCGCCGGTGGCGGTCACCTCGACGAGGAGCGTGCCCGTCTCGTTGACGCTACCGCCGATCACTTCGTCGCCTGTGGATTTCTCTTCGGGAATCGACTCGCCGGTGGCGACCGACTCGTCGACCGTGGACGCACCCTCAACGACCGTACCGTCGACGGGAATGTTCTCGCCGGGCTTGACCCGGACGCGATCACCGACGTCGAGGTCGTCGACAGGGACCTCTTCGACACCACCGTCATCACTGACGCGGCGTGCCGTGTCGGGCTGGAGGTCGAGAAGGCCTTGGACGGCTTGGGAGGCCCGAGTGCGGACGATGAGGCTGGTGTACTCCGAGAGGATGTGGTAGGTGGTGATGAACACCGAGACGGCGAAGAAGTGGACGGTCGGGAAGCTCGGGAACACGAACAGGCCAAGCAGTCCCCCCACGAGCCCGGCGAACGCGCCCGCTTCCAGAAGGACGTGCTGGTTGAAGATCCCCCGGCGCAGGCTCTGGTAGGCTTTCTTTTTGATGTATCGTCCTGGGCCGAACATCGTCCCGAGTGCCAGCCCCAGAGTCACTATATCCATCGCGAGAGAAACTGACTCGAAGCGCCCCATCACGACAATCATCCATCCCATCAGGGCAGCGACAACGATGGATGCGCCGCCGGCGAAGAGGAGGCGGCGCTTGCCGTCGGCGAGTTCGGCCTGCTGTTGCTCGTACCGCTTCGCTTTGTCCGGGTCGCGGATGGTGTACCCGAGATCTCGGAGCGTGTCCTTCACCTCGACCCCGGTCAGGCGCTCATCGTCGTATTCGACGAGGACCTCCTCGTGGGCAAGGCTTACGTCGACGTCCTCGACGCCGTCGGTTCGACTGTAGGCCTTCTTGATGCTCTCGGCACAGAACGAGCAGGACATTCCCCCGACGTTGAATTGTTCGTGTGTCGTTCCCATCGTGCCTATTGATTATCGTGCGACGCGGATAACCATTATGACGAAACTCATAGCGGTTTCGAAGTACTGATACTGCTGTCGGGAGCGTGGCGTTACTCTTACCGTCGTCGTCCGCTTACCTCGTCACAATAATGGCGCTCCTCGAATCTGACGTGCCGATCCGCGAAGTCGTGACGACGGACCCGGAGAAAGCGAAGGCACTGGAGAACGACGTTCGGGCGAAGATCCTCGACATGCTCGCAACCGAGGAGATGACAATCGAGGAGATTCACGACGAACTGCATCGTCGTGGCGAGGAAAAGGCCGAGACGACGGTGCGCCACCACGTGAACGTCCTGAAGGACGCAGGGATGGTTGAGATCGCCCGTCTCGAGGAAGCTGGTGGGGGGACGCGGAAGTACTACAAGTCGAACACGCGGATATTCTCGTATGACCTTCCAGAGGACGCTGAGCAGACGCTCGCTGAGGCGCAGGAAACCGCGACCGCCGAATTAGCAGGGCTCGTTGAAACGCTCTATGGGGAGCACGGCGACGACATCGAAGCGGTGGCACGAGACATGAAGCCGTGCGAATACTGTGCAACACAGCATTACGAGGAGTTCGTCCTCCGGGAACTGCTAAATCGCGCGCTTATTGACCTCACTGAGAATGGGACGGTGGAGAGCGTTCGGCGTGATTCAGAAGACGCCGGCGATGAAGCCGAGTCCCATGACGACGAGGACGATCGCTGAGAACAGCGGCAGGTACGGTGTATACCGCTCGACTGTTTCTTCGTACTCCTGATAGCCGGCGATGAGGAGCATCGTTAACCCGACAATGCCGACGATGACCGTCAGCGCATACGCAGTCATCAGCTCCAGACAGTACGTCGAACCGGCACAGAGGCCGATAATCTCGAATTCTTCTTCGTGAGCGAACCCGAGGACGAATGCGAACCAGGCGATTCCGAGGAGTCCGCGGTCGGCGTCAGGAGCCGGATCGGTCCCGTGCTCGTGGGAGTGCCCTCCGATTTTTCCAAGCCGAATTTTCACCCAGGTAAGAGGCCCATCCGGGGAGTGTTCGTGCGTGGGTGGCGTGCCGTGGCTGTGGTGGCTCGACTGCTCCTCCGTATGCTCATCGTGGTCCTGACCGTGTCCGTGGTCGACCTCGTGCTGGTGAGAATGGCCGTGTGTGTACTCTCGAATCCCGAGTCCGATGAGTAAGATGCCTGCGACGATGCTGACCGGACCGCCGATGGAAACGCCGCCAAGAATCGAGATCGGCTCGTTCACCTGCGTCAACTGAAAGGAGGATTTCGCGTAGAAGAACACGCCGACCATCGCCAGACTGCTAATGAGGTGGCCGATGCCGATTAGCAAGCTGCTGGCGAGGCCGTAGAGCCACTTGTTGGATTGATCAAGCGCATAGCTCGCGGCGACTGGCCATCCGTGTCCGGGCTCGATGCCGTGTACAAATCCGAGCGCAATCGCCCCGACCAATACTGGTAACGCCTCGCCGTGGAGCATTCATATATTCCTCTATCCCTGCGCTGTATAGCGGTTGTTAAGACTGAAACGGGAATTCCGTAATAATCGAGGGGTCAAGACAGTAGGGGATCAATTGGGGAGTATGCGCACGAGCTTGAACGTGTCTGAGGACATTCTCGAGGAGTTCGATGAGACGTGGCAGGCTGAGGGGTTGGACTCCCGCTCGCGGGCGATTCGTGAAGCGATGCAGGAATACATCGAGGGACATTCACAGCTCGAGGAGGTTTCAGGCGAGGTCGTCGCTGTACTGGCGTTCGATTACCAGCACCACGAGGTGATTCACGATCTCCATTCGGCCCAGCACCAGTTTCAGGACGTCATCGAAACGATGAGCCATACCCACCAGGGCGAGTGGTGTTTAGAGACCGTCTTCTGTCATGGCGATGCGGCGCGGGTGCGGGAACTCGTGTATCGGCTCCGTGATTTCGATGGGGTTGGTCGTGTGAAGACGATGCTCCTCCGCAGTACTGCGCCGGCCGACCCGGAGTGAGATTCACTCGATACAGCAGCTCATCATCGATATGTCCCGTCGGAACGCCTGACAGGCCTGTTTGAACGCCTCGGAGAACGTCGGGAACGGGTGGACGGTGTCGATGATGTCGTCGACCGTGAGGCCGAACGTCACCGCAAGCGTGGCTTCCATAATCATGTCGGCGGCACGGGGGCCGACCATGTGGACGCCGACGATCTCGTCAGTTTCGTGGTGTTTGACGACTTGGACGAGGCCATCCGTGTTCTCGACGGCCTTCGCTCGCGGGACATCCGCCATCTGGACGGTTCGGCACGAGCAGGTGCCGTGCTCGTCCATGTACTCCAGTTCGGTCGTCCCGACTGCGGCGACTTCCGGGCTGGTGAACACGACTGCTGGCACCGCGTCGTAGTCGATGCTGACGCCCTCGTTGCCGAACGCGTTCTTGACGGCGTGATTGCCCTCCTTGGCGGCGACGGTCTCCAGTTCGGGCTCGCCGATCACGTCGCCCGCCGCGTAGATGTCGGGATTCGTCGTCTGGAAGTACTCGTCGACACGAATCGTCCCGTCGGGGTTCGTTTCGATCCCAACCGTTTCGAGGCCGATGCCCTCGCTATTCGGCTGGACGCCGGTCGCGACGAACAGCGCGTCGCCGGTGACCGTTCGCTCGTCTCCGTCGATGGTCGTTTCGACGGCGACGCCTGACTGAATCGCTTCGGCGCCGCCGTCAGCTGCTAGCGTGCGGACGCGCTGGAAGTCGTTGCCGGTGATCACCTCGATGCCCTCCTCCTCGAATGCACGCTGCATCTCGCGACCAAGTTGGCCTTCCATGTCCGAGAGGACGCGGTCGGAGCGCTGGAGAACCGTCACGTCGATGCCGACACGGTGCAGGATCTGTCCCCACTCCAGCGCGATGTATCCCCCACCGAGCATTAGGATACTCTCGGGAAGGTCGCGCTCCTCGAGGATGGTCTCACTCGTGTAGTAGTCGACGTCGTAGAGGCCGTCGATGGGCGGCGCCCACGGTGAACTGCCGGTCGCGACGAGGGCCTTTTCTCCAGTGATGCGCGCGCCCTCGTCGGCGCCGTCGACGACCTCGATGGTAGTATCGTCGACCAGCTGGCCGTACCCCTCGTAGATGTCGATCTCGAAGTGCTCAGCGATGTCGACGTAGTTCTCCTGCCGGAACCGCTCGACGAGTTCGTCGGTGTCGTTGAGGGCGGCGGCCCAATCCACGGTCGGCTCCTCGGGGTATCGGACGGCGTCGAAAGGGTTCTCCGACGCTGCAGCGCCGCTCTCGGCGACGGCGAGCAGATGCTTACTCGGGACACAGCCGACGTTCACGCACGTCCCGCCGATGGGCAAGCCGGTATTCACCATCGCTGTCGAGAGATCGCGTCGACTCGCTTCGGTGATTGCGGCGAAGGCTGCGGCGCCCCCACCGAGAATCACGAGATCATAGTCGGATGTGTGAGTCATCTATACCGAAACTTTACGACGGGAAGTTCTTATACTCCAGAGTCCGAAGCTATAGAGTAGGTTGGAGGCCACGAAGCTATGGCAGACACTACGTCATCGGCGCCCGCGTGCGATGTCGACGGGACGTGCTACTGCCCGCTCACAGGAGTTATCGACACATTGAGCCGAAAATACGCGATGCAACTCGTCAGTATCATCGGCGCACACGATTCGCTGCGGTTCGCGGAGATTGAGGAGCACCTCCCGACGGCGAGTACCTCGACAATCTCGAAACGCCTCGACGAGTTCGAGGAGGCAGGACTCGTCTCACGGACGCAGTACAACGAAATTCCGCCACGCGTCGAATACGCGCTAACTGCCGAGGGGGATGAGATTCGTTCGAGATTAGAACCCCTTCTTGAGTGGGCGACGGCGAACTCCTGACGTACGGGTTCTAATGGATTTCATCCCCCATCAAGTAGTCAACAATTCAGATCGCAGTGCTGACCCAAAGACTATCCTGTCTTCGTGTGCGACTATGTCGCATGATAAACGAGGGAGCGTCTGCACCGTCATTTACTCTTCCGGGTTTCCGTGACGGAGAACAAACCGGGTACTGCTTGGATGAGACAACTGCCAATGATCGGGCTGCATTGCTGGTATTTTACCCATTTGATTTCAGTCCTGTTTGTACAAACGAACTGTGTGCGATTCGCGATGCGGAGTGGTTTCAGCTGACGCCAGCTCTCGATGTCTGGGCAGTTTCTGGTGACAGCGTCTACGCCCACCGAGCATTCGCCGAGGAATACGGCCTCAATTTCCCGTTACTTAGTGATAGTTCCGGGCGGGTTGCTGAGTCATATGACATCTGTTATGACGAATGGGAGAATCACGAGCGCGTCCCGCAGCGTGCCGTGTTCCTTATCGATTCCCAGCAAACGATTCGATACGCCTGGGCGACAGAAGATGCACTCGAGAAGCCGGATTTCTTCCCGGTTAAAGACGCTCTTGAGACGCTGGAAGCGGAACGCGATGAACTCGGTCCTGAGGATGTTGAATTAGTAGTCGAATATAACGAGGAACCGGAATCTCTAACGTAGACTGCTATTTTAGGATTGTATCAATGAACGCCGCTCCGACAATCAGCTCATCGCATCTTGGAACCGCTCACGAAGCGCGTCCTCGCGCTCCTCGAACTGGTTGACCTTCTCTTGCAGATCGTCGCTGATGCGCTCGATGCTCGCGAGCGCCCGCTCGCCGGCGAGCGACGCCTGCGACCCGTCATCGCCGTCTGTCTCCAGCTGCTCCTCGTAAGCGCGTTCGACGCGCTCGATGGTGCCCTCCGGGTTGAACAGAATGTCGTTGGCCGTGCGAACGTAGCCGTCCAGCGACGCACCCTCCTTGCCCTGGAAGAAGTGGGTCAGCGCGTACGTCGCCCCGGAATGCAGCGTCCACATATCGATCTCGATCGGTGAGGGCGCGTTGGCCTCCGCATCGCTCGCAGCGCGCTCGGCCAGGTAGTCCGGGAAGCCCAGCAGACTATAAAACTCCGTGACGGTGAACGGCAGCTCCGAGAAGTCGAGGTCGATGTCCTGGGCGTCCCGGATGAACTCGAAGAGGTCGTCAGCGACGAGTTCGACCTGTGCGAGGAGTTCCTCCCACCAGCTCCGGAAGTTCCACACGTCGCCGACGTGTTTGATGACCTCCTTGTCGGTGAGCGAACGCATCGTGTTCGAACAATACCCGTCCTGAGCGAACCCCTCGACGTAGACGGCGTGCTC
Source organism: Haloarcula marismortui ATCC 43049 (assembly GCF_000011085.1). NCBI lineage: Archaea > Methanobacteriati > Methanobacteriota > Halobacteria > Halobacteriales > Haloarculaceae > Haloarcula > Haloarcula marismortui. The sequence continues at coordinate 117,230 of NC_006394.1, read as the reverse complement.
ACCGAAGAAGTCGTAACCCGACGTGACGCCCATCGTGATCGGGTCCGACCGGCCGGGGAGGTGCACTTCGAGGCCGTCGAACATGATGTCCATATGGACCTCGCCGCCGCTCCGGTAGCGCCGGATCTCGCCGAACATCACGTCACCCAGCGGCGTCCCATCGATGGTCTCTTCGCGAAGGACCTCCTCCAGCGGTCCGTAGACGTCGACGGGGTTAATGATCGCGTAGCTGTCCGTCGGAACGTGAAATAGCGGATCGGTCTCGGCGTCCCCTTCTCGGGCCTGCGAGCGAGCGCGACTTGGCTCGACGAGCGCGTTGAACCGCTCCGTCTCGACCCACTCGTCAGTATAGGGATTCTGGTACGCCACGGTCGTCTCGACGGCCTGCGGGAGGTCACGGATCGCCTCGGCGAAGCTCACGGGGTTTTCGCCCCCGTGCCGCTGTCGGTACCACTTGGGCAGTTCGGTGTCGGTACGTCCATCGACGCCAGCGAAGATGGTTCTCGACTCTGGGTCCTTCATTTCAGTCACCTCGACGCAGGAACGCTCATCGACGGCCGCCTGCATCGTCTCGCGCCCTGCGCCCCTCTGCCGGGCGCAACAACAACACCACTTAACCAACACTCACTCTGGTCCCTCGGAATTCGTTGGTTAATCAACTGTCGCCGATAGGCGTGAAGAACCTCTCAAAATGCGGCTGGATGGCCCAGTATCGGCGACTACTCTCGCTCTTCGAGGACGATTTGCCTTGCCTCAGCTACAAGCCCGTGAGCATCACCCATGGCTTCAGCATCAAGAGCGACTGCGGCCCCAATCCCATCGTCGAGAACGAAATTCATCTCAATAACATTCTCGAAGCACTGTACAAGGCACGTGAGCTGTCCGTGGCCTTCTGAGAACGTGTTCTCATATATTGGGGCAGCTAACGATTCCATCCGGGACTCATCGATTGCCGATTCAAGCTCGTCCGGCGTATATTGCTTGGCAACATCATCCCTGAGGTGGATGATCTCGTAGGAACTCTCCTCGTATTTCACGATGCTACGGAGCTTTCCGTCCGTTCGTTGCTCGAAGTAGTCCTCAAGTCGGGTGGCCATCCTTGTCGCCATATTACCACACACAAATTCAAACGATATAGAGATTGGTCATTAAATAACAACTATATGTTATTTCCTTCGCGCACGGCGAATCTGCTTGGGATTTGGAATCCAGAAGTGTTCTTTCCAACAATGAACAGCGTGGGTCTGTGGTTCGTCAAACAGCTCACCACAGGGACCACACTCGTAGACATCGTCGGGCCAGGGCTCACTGACATACCTCGCTGTCACAGTCGTCGCGACCGGCTCCGGAGCCTCACTCCGCTGAACGTACCTGTAGCCGAGAACCGTCCGTTGACGGATCGCTATTCGGGCGATCTCGGCGGGCTTGCCCTCGGGGAGATACACCCAGCGAACGAAGTCGTCGACCGACTCCTTGGCCGAGGGCTGGAGGATGAACCACCGCTCGTGGGCATCCCGGAACAGGTAGCGTTCGGTGCCCCTATTTTGGAGGTACACCGGGTCACCCCGACCAGGGATGAGTCGCAGCCCGAGGGCCGGTGATATCGGGTCCAACAGTCGCTCAACCACTGATGGATCGCGCTCCGGCTGGTTGTTCGAGTCTTCCTCTGCTGCGAACTCAATGAGGCGAGCGTTCGTGGTCACGGGGTCCACCGTCCGAGTGAGGTCTGTTCCCGTCTCGACTCAGCAGGAACTTCACAGAGAAACCGCCATTTCGGCCGCTCTCGGATTTGCTTGTCGGGTCGGTTACCTGCCTGTCCGGGTTCCGTTTTCCCGGCACAGTGCCAGCCCTTGTCTCTGAGCGCTTTGATCATCGAGCCATCGAAGTCAGCTCGCACGAACGTCAGCAGAAGGCGAACGCCTCGCCGCCGGCCGTGCCGGCGCACGAACCGTTCCATCGACCGGGCGAGGGCGGCAGAGGCGAGGTTCGGGAAGTCGACGCCGATGCAGATCCGTGCTGCCTCGACGATCTCGTCACCCTCGTATCGCGTCCCGTCGTACTCCAGCGAGCGAATCAGCGGATAGCGCCAGGTAATCGCACCCAGTAGCTGGTCCTGGTAACAGAGCCCGTGATGGACGAGGTTCGTCCGCGGGACACTGTCCATATAGGAATGATGGGCTTCGTAGATCGCGCCGGCGACGTGGCGCGGGATCGATTCGATATGGACGCGCTCTGCGAACCGCAAGCCGAGCGGCGCCGTGAACGGCTGGCCGTCGCGATGAATGGGACACGAGCACCCCTCGGGAGTGCGCGTGTACTGGAATCCGGTACTCACTCGCTGGCCGGGAGAACGTGTCTGCGTCACGAGTCGGTACCGTCAGTCTGCTCTTGCCGGTCGTTGTACCGTTCCAGTTCGCGACCGATTTTCTCGAGCGCCTCGACCCCCCGTTCGAGCAACTGGTGGGTGGCTCGCGACAACCGAAGCGTCTCCATCAGCACTCCCCCTCCGGTGGCTCGATGAGGTCGTTGCTCTCGTCGACGAGGGCCCGGACGGCCCGATCGACATCGGCATCGCCCGAAACCGTCCGGCTCGCTAGGGGTGCCGGGTAGGCGCGGTCTCCCTGACTGCAGAGGACGGCCAGCCAGCCGTCGGTTCCCTCCCCGAGCACGATGTAGTGGTCGCGATCAGCCCGCTGGAAGACTCGTCGGTCAGGGCGAGTGACCGTTCGCCAGTTCTCGGGGAGTGACGGTGACGGCCCCCCGCCGTCGGGAAGGGCGACGACATCGTCGGTGATCGTCGCCATCGCCGCGTCGATTTCTTCACCTGTGAGGTGCCAGCACGCCGCGGGGCCATCACACTCGAGCTGGCTGATCACGCGATTTCGGAACGCGATGTAGTGTTCTCGGGCGACCTGAGCGTCGTTGTAGTAGTCGAGGAGGAGCCCACAGGCGAGCTGTGCGGGCCCGCTTCCAGCGTATCCCCACTCGTAGCCGGTGGGACTGTGGTTGACCAGATCGAGACTTCGATCCGGAGTGAGACGCTGGTGTTCGGAGAGATTCAGAACGACGGCCTGGCCGTCGATGCGAAAGCCGACGTATTCGACGGAGTCGTCGCGACGGTTAGCGAGCGCTTCTGTCTGGACTACGTTCGACGTGGTGCGTCGGGCGTTCCCGTTCATCGGTACGTTGCGGGAGTGGTGACCCCCGCACCCCTCTCGGGGGTTCTACAAACAGAGCCGGAAACGCCCTCACCGTCCCTACTGGCTAGCTGCGGGGAACTCGAACCCGCCGGTGTCGGTCTCTGACGCCTCCGAGTCGGTAGTTTCTGATTGGACTGCCTGGCGGGCGTCTTCCAGTTCCTCGCGGCGGTCGTCGACGCTCTGGTGGATGCTAATGTCGTGCTGCTCGCAGAGCGCTCGCTCGACCGCGAAGGTCATCTCGTCGAAATCGACTGCCGTGATGTCGACGTCCTCCGGTGAGGGCGTCTCATCAGCCACGTCGATGTCTCGCGACCAGGTATCGGCCGAAATGTCGCTGGTCGGGAGCCGCCACTCGTCACCCTCGAGCTCTTCACGCAGGTACTGCGCGAACTCCTTGTAGTGGTCGAGTGCGATCTTCTTCGTCGCTGAATCGGCCAGCAGCGCGATCGCGAGTTGATCGATGCAGGCCTCGTCGGCCTCCGGTCCCCAGTCGAATCCACCAGGAGCGCGGCGCAAGACGTGGAGGTGCTTGTCCAGTACGTCGCCATCGGGCGTGTACACCAGCTGTCCACCCATACAGCGTTCACCGCGGTACGCTCGGCCGCCGGTCATCGGAACCCACCCTCCCAGTGACCCATACCTCGTGGTCGTTCTGGGGGCTGGCGGGGGAAGGAATCCGACGGCCGACGGGCGGTATCTGGACCAGGTCCGGCTCCCTGATTGCTCCCACTCGCGGCCTCGGTTGGTCGGGGCCCGACGTACATCGGTTTTCGCGCTTGACTTCGCTCCGTGACGACCTCCCGATGGAGCATCGTACAGAGCTCCATGACGCTCTTGGCGAGGTCGAACGCCGCTGCTCGCGACCGGAGGTCGTGCTGACTGAAGAGGATCGTCCCATCGGCTCGATCGATCCGGACCAGCCAGTCCGAGGGTTGCTGGACGTGGCAAAGGACGGATTTCGAGAACTCGTAGGCGAACACGAAATGGTCGTCATCTGTTCGGCGTTGCAACCACCAGTTGTCGGGGGCGCTCTCGCTGTTGCTCTCAGAACTCATCGGTAATCCGGGACGAATGTGTCGTCCCGCACCCCTTGCGGGACGAACAACAACACCAGCGCTCACGTCGTCGCGACTTCGTCGCCACCGTCGGCAACGTATATAGTCATAGCAAGATACTGTCCAATTACATTCGGATGGCTGTACTGGACGACCTCTCGGGATTCGAGTTCGAGGACTTGATGGAGGACGTCTTCCGGAACCTCGGCTACGAAAACGTCCGCCAGGCCGAGCGGACGGCCGACGAGGGGCGCGACGTCATCATGGAGGAGATCGTCGACGGCACGCGACGGGCGATCATCGTCGAGTGCAAGCACACCGGGACGGTCGGCCGGCCGGTCGTCCAGAAGCTGCACTCGGCCATCGCGACGTTCGACTTCGACGGCCCGAAGCGAGGGATGGTCGCCACCACAGGTCGATTTACGAACCCTGCCGAGGAGTACGCTGACCGGCTCCAGCGGAACGACGATCCCTATCCCATCGAGCTGATCGACGGCGAGGACCTTCGGGAGATCGCCGACGAAATCGGTCTCGATCTCTACAACGGGCGCATCGAGATCCTCTGTGACGAGACGCTCCGACCGTACGATCCGGCGGCGGATGTCGACGCACCTGTCCAGGAGGCGTTCCGCGACATTGAGAACATCGAGGCCGCGGATCTGCCGGTGCCGCACTCGCAAGTGACGTTCCGACCAGTGGTTGCGATCACCGCCGACACGAACTCTGTCTTCGAGACCTCAGTCGGTGTCATCCACCGGATCAACGACCGCACACAGTTCGTTGTCCACGCTGAGCGCGGCCATCCGAAGGTGGCCGACGACGAAGTCGCGACGCTGGTCACCGAGAACTTCCACGCGACGGTCCCCCTCGATACCGGGCAGTTTACCGAGGTATTCGACGACGTCGACGAACGACGGTTCGGCCAGACCCAAACGGAGTACAAGGAGTGGGCTGTTGACCGCCTCCAGGATTACCACACGACGACGGTGACCTACACCGGCGACAATAACGTCACGTACAACAAGACCTGTGAGCCGAATCTCTCGGACATCTCAGTGCAATCGATTGAGCCGGTGTATCTACCTGAGGTTCGGCAGACGACAGAGATACTGGAGTACTCGTATCCGTACGAATACTATGCTGCTGGCCCCTCACGGGTCACTCTGGAGGACGGGATTCATCGCTGCGTCCACTGCGAAACGAGCGGCGTCGACGAGACGTACACCTACTGTCCGAACTGCGGGGCGATCGCCTGCGACACCCACATCAAGACCGAACGGCTCGAAGGGGAGCCGGTCTGTACCGGCTGTGCGGTGACCGAACGGTTCGCGCTGAAGAGGAAGTACTTCTACGACGAGGAGAACCTCGACGCGTTCCGCAAGGAGTACGCCGAGATGCCCCTCCACGAGAAGGCGATGGAGAACAAGCTGCTTGCTGGAGGGAGCGTGGTTGCGACGCTGCTGCTCGTCGTCGGACTACTCGTGATCGGCGGCATCATCTAACCCATCGCAATTTTCCGCCAGACTGCGTGGTTGGTGTTACGCGACTCCGTACTGGTCTTTGAGTGCCATATATTCGTTCTTTTTTGGGAGGATGACTGGCAGATCATCTGTTCTGTCGAAGTCGCCCTGAAGTGGCCGATACAACGCTTTCACAGTGGGTTCCAGGTCGTACCACTGTGCGGTCTCGACGAGTGTCTCCTGATCGATATCCTCCGCCTCGATCAGCAGCATCGAATAGCTGACCCGCCTAGATCCGCTATCCAGAAGGAGCGTATGGCATACGACTTCAGCAGGCGTTAGGTCTTCGTCCGGAGCATACCAGAACGGAGGCTCGCCGGCGAGGAAAAACTGTAGACCATACGCTGTAAACCGACCCAGTCCGGTCATCTCCCAGTCCGGAGCTGCTTGGAGTGCGTCCGTATCCTCGTCGGTCTGCAGGCGAACGAGTGCTCGCTTCGGATCGCACCACGCGATCGTGGCACTGGGAGCGATTTCCCGGACTCGGGCTCGATGTTCGTGCTCTACAGTAGCCCGGGCGAACGCCAACAGCGGCGAGACTTCGTCATGAAGGGCGTACTTCGAATCAGATCTGGAGAGTAGTGCTCGGTGCTTGAGCGGTGATAACGCGCTGTGGACACCTTGTCGAGTGATTCCGAGCCGGTCTGCGATATCAGCGATGTGTCGTGGTCTATCGAGATACCAACACACGCGGAGTGTGGCTGGGGAGAGCAGTTCCGTCCAGTCTACGTGGCTGAACTCCGACTGCAGCGTTCGATACGCTTCGGTAACTGGATGTTCCGCGATGCGGACACGACGCTGATTGCTGGACCCACGGGTTTCTGTGAGCAATCCCGCTGCGAGCAATTCGTTGAGTACGTCGTACAGATGGTCTCGTGAATATCCGGTTTCGGCCGCGAGTTCCGCCGGTGTTGCTTCACGGCCGGTACTCAGCGCGTCAAGCACGGCGAGTCCGGCCTTCGAAATCATCTGGGTCTTTCTAAACCCTAACTGTATAAATACGATTTGGGATTTTACTTGACGACTGCTTCGTCCCGGACCAGTTCTGCGAGCGCGTCCTCGAGCGACCCGTGGAACTGCCAGCTCGCCTGCTCGAAGGCCTCGTCGGTCGGGCCGTCCCAGCGGGGGAACGCGGAGTGACCGCTCACTTTGACTGTCCACTCGGTCGGCTCGTCGAACGGGTTCTCCGTCGGGAGTTCGACGACGTAGAGGTACTCCTCGTCGCCGTGGATGCCGTCGGCCGGATTCTCGACGCCGTGGCCCAGCAGGAACAGCGGCTGGTCCAGGTGCTCCATATTGGACGGCTCGAGGAGATCCGCTGGCTGAGCCGCGTCGATCGTTCGCTCTGGGTCGCCATCCAGGTAGAGGTCGACCGTCGAGAGCTTGTCGAGGAACACGAAGGTCGCCGCCGTGTAGCCCGGGCCACGCTCTGCGCGGGTCGCATCGAGCAGCTCTTTCAGTTGTGCGAGATCCCGGAGGACGCTCCCGGGATACCCGTCCGAATGCCGGTACACCTGCGCGACGCGGTCGGCGCTGCCATCTGTCTCACCGGTCTGTTCGACTCGTTGGACGAATCGGAGTTGGCTCCGTGTCGACATCGGTACTCGCCGGCGCGTGTGCGCCGGCACCCATCGCCGGCGCTGAAACAACACCACACAGTCGTAGCGGGATTGCAATCCGCTACGCGAGATGTGACACCTCGTCTGGTTCCTCCACGTCGTCGAATTCACCACGCTCGACCGGCTCCCAATCCTCCCCAGGTGCTGGACTCCACCAGTCGATCTCATAGGCACCCGGTGCACCGAGGATTTTTGCCCGTGCCGAGCCGTCAGGCAGGTCGCGGCGGAGCTTCTCGTCGACGTGAAGGTTCCACGTTGAGTCGGTGTCGAAGCACGCGAGCACAGCCTCCTCGTAGCCACGGTCTTCTCGAGACTCTTGGAGGACGACCTGCGTGTTACAGTTCTTGCAGAACACTCCCTCGAAGGGAATGTGGGTGAACACTTCCTGCCCGCAGACGGGACACCAGAGGAACTCGAACAGTGCCTCGCTGTGTCGGTCGAGTACTTCGAGACTCATTGTTGGACCGACCCGGTTCGACCGGGTCACTCTCTCCGCCCCGGCCGAAAAACACCCTGCGTGTGTACGTCCTCAGCGTTCAGGGCCGTAGACGATGCGCGAGGGGGCTTCGTACCCACAGTCCGGACAGTCGTACCAGCGCTGTACCGTCGCTCCATCAGCTGTCTTCTCACCGACGAGGACGTCGTCGTTTGGACACTCCGGACAGTTCAGTTCGGGCGCTGGCCGCTCCCGAAGCGCATCCCGGAACGTTGTCGCCTCCTTCGTCTCGAAGCCTCGCGACCAGATCGGGTAGCCGTCGACGAGGATCGCTCCGCGCCACTTGTACCGGTATGAATCCGGCGCCCGGTGTAGAACAGCTCGCGCTCCAGTCTCGGTGTTTCGATACGCGAGTGTTGGTGAGCGACTCTCTCGTGACCAGTTGGTGATTCGTGGCATCGTTGGTCAGAAATGAACGTCTGCGGGGACGATCCAGAGCGTCTGGCTGTCCTCGTCTTCCTCGAGGACTCGGTCGAGCTGGCCTCGATGCCGAATCCCCTGGGCGTGCTGGTCGTACATCGGGATTGAGGGCCCTTCGTACGCGCCGACCTGGTGGAACGCGTGGCGGGCGAGGTCCTCGTCGCGCATGATCGCCTCGTCGCTGAGCTCGTCGAGCGCCTCCTTCACGCGGTCGAGATTCCGCTGAAACTCCTCTTTCGTGGCCTTCCAAGCCCGGTCGAGCAGTTCACCGCCCTCCTCTGAGTTGATGGGGGCCGCCGTCGGCAGGTCACCCCAGCGGGCCTTCCCGGCGACCGTCGTGTCGTCTTCATCGAACGTGACGTAGTAATCAAACACGGCGCAGCCGTGGGGATTCGCGCCGACGAGACGGTCGAAGACTGCTTTCCCCTCGACCAGGGCGTCGTGCTGTGTCGGTGCTTCCACCAGCGCGTAGATGACCATATGCATCTGGTTCACCTCGGAGTGCCGACTCACCGGGCGCCGCTCGGCGCTGTCTGCTCGGTGCGCCGGCACCCATCGCCGGCGCTCGAAAAACCTCGCTTCGGGAGACCGCGTTCAGGAATCGGCAGTCTGCTCGACGGTGATCGTCAGGTCGCCCGACTCGTAGTCGGCCTCGAAGTCGGTGCTGAACGCGTCGGAGTCGTAGGCGGCGTGGTAGGCACGGTGCAGTTCGAGCGACCCGGTCGCCTTGAAGTGGAAGAACGCGGCCGCCGTGTAGGGTTGGCTCTGGGTTTCGATCTGCGTCTCGACAGAGGCCGGGAGCGCGATTTGTGGTGTGTCCGTATCGATACTCGTAGCGAACGCCTTCGCTTCCTCGACGGTCGCCTGCGAATGTGCGGGTGTCTCGCCGGTGAGCACGTTTACCGGCGTCTCGGTATCGTCAGTGAACAGGACATCGTGGAAGGTGCGCGTCCCGAGGACTGCGTCGGGACTTAACTCGCAATCGTGGAGTGGATCGTCGTCTGGATTCTCGGGCATCAAATCAGAGCCTGCGGTGGGGCTCAGTCTCTACTGCCCCAGACAAACTGCAAATTGTCTCGATAGAGCGCAGGAAAGTCGCGAAAGAGGAGCGTCCTGCCCGCACTTCCCGCCGCAGAGTCAGGTGTCGGAGAACCGATCGGGCTCGATTCGCGACAACCGCATCGCGTTCCCGGTGACACCGAGGCTCATCCCCATATCACCGACAACGACCGCCAACGCAACGCTGACCAGCCCCAGTGGCACGCCCAGCGCGAGCAGGAACTTCACGCCGAGACTCGCCCAGATGTTCTGCCGGATCACCCCGTTGGCCGTATGCGACAGGTCGTACAGGTACGGGAGTTTCCCGACGTCGTCGCCCATCAACGCAATATCGGCCGTCTCGAGAGCGGTGTCGGTGCCGGCCGCGCCCATCGCGATGCCGACCTCCGCGGTGGCGAGCGCGGGCGCGTCGTTGATGCCGTCACCGACCATCGCGACATCACCGTACTCTGCCTGTAACTCCTCGACAGCGTCGACCTTCTCGTCGGGCAGGAGTTCTGCGCGATACTCGTCGACCCCGACCTGCTCGGCGATTGCGCGGGCGGTGCCCTCGTTGTCGCCGGTGAGCATCACCACGCGCTCGACGCCCAGCTCGTGCAGGCGTTCGACGGCCCGCTTCGAGGCCGGGCGAACCTCGTCGGCGATGGCGATCGCACCCAGCAGTTTCGACTCCGTCCCGACGATAACGACAGTCTTGCCCTCCCGCTCCAGCGCGGAGAGGGCATCCTCGGCGAACGCCCCGTTCTCGCCCTCGGTCGCCTCTTCCGTCATAACGCCGCCGTCCGTCTCGCGGCGTGCCCGAGCGAGGTCGAAGCCCAGTTCCTCGAAGAGCGCGGGCTTGCCCGCATAGTACGTCTCGCCGCCGATCTCGCCGCGGATGCCCTTCCCAGTGAGGCTCTCGAAACCCGTCGGGTCGGGCAGGTTGCCCACGCCCGCCTCCTCAGCACGGGCGAGAATCGCCGTAGCAATGGGATGCTCACTGCGCTGCTCCAGCCCAGCGGCGCGACGGAGCAGATCGTCCTCCGTAGTGTCACCCACCGGAACGACGTCGGTGACGGCGAGTTCGCCCTTGGTGAGCGTCCCGGTCTTGTCGACGGCGACGGCGTCGACCTCGCCCATCGCTTCCAGGTAATTTCCGCCCTTGATCAGGACGCCGTTCTTCGCGGCGCTCGTGATGCCCGACACCACCGAGACGGGTGTGGAGATGACGAACGCACACGGGCAGGCGATCACCAGCAGCGTGAGCCCACGGATGAACCACGTCTGCCAGTCGCCCGCGAAGGTGAACCCGTAACCGGCTAGGTCCACCGCCACCGGATCAGCGATAACCAGCGGCGGGATAGCGGCGGTCAGGATTGCCAGCACGACGACGAGGGGTGTGTAGTAGCCGGAGAAGCTGTCGACGAACTGCTCAGACTCGGTCTTCTTCGCCTGTGCGCCCTGTACCATTTCGATAATACGCGAGAGCGTCGAATCGCCAGCGGTCGAGGTGACCTCTACCTCGAGGTACCCCTCTTCGTTGATCGCGCCGGCGTACACCTCGTCGCCGGTGGTCTTGTCGACGGGGACGCTCTCGCCCGTGATCGGCGACTGGTCGACTGCACTCTCGCCTTCGATGACCGTCCCGTCGAGCGGAATCTTGTCGCCAGGGCGGACGACGACGGTCTCGCCAACGTCGACCTCCTCGACGGAAACGGTCACTTCCTCACCATCGCGACGGACGGTCGCCTCGTCGGGCGAGAGTTCCATCAGCTCGCGCAGAGAATCCCGTGCCCTGTCCATCGCATAGTCCTCGAGCAGTTCGGCGATGCTGAACAGGACGGCCAGCGTCGCGGCCTCGACGAAGTAGCCGATGCCGGTTGCGGCGATGATCGCTGTCCCCATCAGGAGGTCGATGTCGAGGCTTCGGTTCTTCGCGGAGTAGTACCCGCTGCGGACGACCGGGATGCCACTGGCCGCGACGGCACCGAGGAACAGGACATCTGCGATGTGTAGCGGGTAGTCGAGGATGCTCGCTATCGCGACGTTCTGGCCGGTGAGAAGGAACTCGAAGACTAGACCAAGGATGACGAACGCTGCGCCGAGCCACGTCTTCTTCGCGCGAGAACTCGTCCAGACCTCCGAAGGTGGCGCGATATCGACGCCGTCGGCAGACTCGTCGGTTTCGTCGTCTGCTCCGCCGATCACGTCATAGCCGGCGGCTTCGATCGCCGCGACGACGTCGGCTTTGGTAGTCCGGTCCGGATCGTACTTGATGGTAGCTGTCCCGGTGGTCGGCTGGAGCGTGGCCTCAACGACGCCGTCGACGCGCTGGAGGCTCTTGTCGACTTTTTGCGCACACGACGGACAGTCCATCTCGGGGACCGTGAGACGGGCAGTCAACTCCCGCTGCCCGCCGCCGTTCGGTGGTCCCGCTGTATCCACATCGGAATTCTCTGTCATCACCTCACGGTAGGAGCGGGAGTTCGATATGTCTTTGTTGGAATATTCCAACCGCGGTGTCAGTGCGATGCCAGCCGTTCTTCCGCTACCCGCTCGCCGGCGACGTGTTGCTTCGCCAAATGTTCTTCCGCCCGACGGAGCCGGTAGGTAAGTGTTGACCGAGGCACGTCGAGATGCTCGGCCAACTCGCCGACATCGACCTCGCGGGGCGACTCGTAGTAGCCGTGTTCGACGGCGGCTTGGAGGGCGGCTTCCTGCGCCGGGGGTAATCCGCTCGGTGTTTCGTCGCTTCCTCCAGCTGCTGTCGTCGTGTCCGCGGTGCGGAGCATCTCCATCTGAGCGCATTCTTCGACGGCAACCTCGAGGGAGTCGAAGAATGCCGCCACGTCGCCGTCGCCCGAGTGGATGAGTCGCCACGTGTAGTGGCGGCCCTCATGACGGGTCTCGAACAGCACGCCGTCCCCGAGATGGTCGCGGGCGATGTGGGGAACCGAGGCGCAGGTGGGGGTTCGCTCCCAGTCGGAGTAGAGGACGAGCGTGTCGTCCGTGCGGTCAAGGACGCGGGTGGTCTGGGTGGCGCCGCAGTCCTCGGTGGCGAGACAGTCGGCGTAGTAGTCGCTGTTTCGAAACGCGTCCTCGATGGCGTCGAGTGCGTCCGGAGTGCCGGTGGCATGGTCGACTCGCCAAAGTTGGTCGGCAGTCGCGTGCAACGAAAGCGAGCGGACACGGGCGTCGGGGTAGTCGGCAAGGGCATCCGCCACCCTATTGCACCCCGGCTCGTATTCGAGGGCGAAGACGAGTTCGCGCATACCCCGTCTACGGCCTCCTCCGACATAACCAATGGCACGGGACTACGTCTACTGGTGAGCATCAGATCACGTCGTTCGGGTCGTGGACCTCCTGCATTCGCTGCGCTTCGGCCGCGTATTGGTCCTGGAGATCGGGGTCATCAACCGTGCCGAGATTGCCGGGCCCCGCATCGACTGCCGCTGTCGTATCTCGAATATCGGTGAAGGACGTGAGTGCCCGCTCTTTCCGATAATACTGTTTGCCGTCGGGTGTCGCGTAGGTGAGGATGATTAGGTTCTGTTCATCATCGGAGTAGGTACGTTCGACGAGCCATACTCGCACCTCGTCATCAGCCCGATCTGACATATCCAGACGTTCGTGGGGACTCAGAAAGGGATTGGCGTTATAATCGGTCGACTGACGCAGTTTTCGACGGTGATTCACCACCAGGGATGCGCAGTTCCTGGCGCTCGCCGACCCACTCGCCGAGTTTCTGCTTGAGGTACTGCCTCGCCGTCGACGGCGTGAACACCCCCTTGTCGACCATATCGCCGACGACGTCCTTCAGCGCCCGGAACTGCCCCTTCAGATGGCCGTCGCCGACCGGCTCGCCGTCGTGCCACCGAACGGTCGCGAGCGCCCCGTTCCCGACCGTCTCACCGTTGTCGATTGTCTCTGAATCGTACTGCAGGCCGAACCACAGCGTCCGGTAGGCGGTCACCTCGAAGGTCGGTGACACCACGTAGAACGCCTCGTGGTGGAGGTAGTCGAGATGGTCAGCGATGATCTCGTCGAGGGTGAGCCCGGTGGCGCGGGGCTTCGGCTCGACGACCGTCGACGGTCGATCCTCGTCAGCGAGGTAGCCGTCGACCGCATCTGCCTCGAGGCCATCGGCCAGTTCAGCCAGCAGCTGTTTCGCCCACTTGGAGTTGGTGTCGTCGCCACCGAACGGCGACTCAGCCGAAATTCGGTGCTTGAGCTTGAGGTTCGCTGCGCCCCAATGGCTGTAGTGGAGCGTGTACTGTCCGTCTGTGCGTTCGTACGCAACGAGTGCGCGGTGGCCCATCGAGCAATCACCTCACGGGGCGACCGCTACTGGATCGCCCCGCACCCCTCTCGGGGGACGAACAACGCTACTCCTCGATTGGTTCGGGGGAACTGAGATCCGCGTAGAGGACTTCGCCGTCGCGAACGACGTACCGCTTCGCCAGCACTGGGAAGCGACACTTCGTGAACCCCGCTGTCTGGATGTCGAGTTCCTCGTCAGCTTCGAGGTGGTCGGCAAGTTCTCGCAAGAATTCGTGGGTCACGATGCCGCCCTCGTAGTCCGGGAGGCCGTTCTCCCGCGCCTCGTACACTTCGAAGTCATCGTACCCCCAGATGGTGAGTTCGCCCTTGTCGGTGACCTCCCAGTCGAGCGTCCCGAAGCAGTAGCTCTCACAGAGTTCGCGGACAGCCTGTGGATCCGATACGATCGCGCCGGTTGACGTCGTCGCAGCTTGTAGTGTCGCCATGTCTGGACTCGCGGGAAGCCCCGCACCCCTCTTGGGGGGCGATAAACCGACACTGGAAGTGCCCCTGGCGTCGACGGCGATGACGATCAGTCGTCTGTTGGGGCGTCTGGTCCGCTCCCGTCCTCTGGTCCCGTGAGTAGGCTCACTTCTTCCAGGAGGTCTCTTGCAGTCTCGACTCGCTCTCGATCCGCGTCGTCCAACCGCTCGACGTCGAGGCGGCTGAGATTGCTGAGTACACGATGCATCCAGTAGCCCTGTTCGACTTGCTGATTCATCGGTAGCGCCTCACCACTCGCCGGCGCGGATAGACACTCCACGTGACTGTCGTCGTCGCATCAGGTCGCCACCAGTGCTCGTCGCGACGCGTTGCCGCCAGGAGGTCACTCTCACACCCGTCGTCCAACATTGTGTCCGGGCTGTGGGATGCCTCGCCGGTCGGCCGTAGTTCCTCAACGTCAGAATATCGGTCGTACATCGGTTGGCCATACCTTCTGTCGGTATCGCATTTCAACGTCCGGACGCCTTCGCCCGCAAGGCATTCTTGATTATGCGAGACAGTACAAACATATATGGGAGTAGGGCGCGAACACTGTCCCAAGAGGTGCCAACCATGACCGAATCCTCGCGAGATGGGGTCCAATCGTGGACTGAGTCGATGAGCGCCCGCGACCGCATTCGGGCGGTCGCCGAGTCACTTCGCGAACCCCGCTCAGTTAACTGGATCAGCGAGCAGGCCGACGCCGCCTGGAGCACGACCAACGAGGAACTTCAGGACCTCGTCGACCAGGGCCAGTTGCGTCGCGTCGAGGCCGGCGAGACGACGCGCTACCAACCGGACTACACGCGACTGCTCTTCGAGGAGATCCGCACGCTCATCGAGGAAAATACCCGCGAGGAGCTGCGGAGTGAATTGGCCGCGATTACCGAGGAGATCGAGGAGTGGCAGGCGACCTACGACGTCGAGACGTGGGAAGAGCTTGAACAGTCGCTCGCCGACGGCGACCTCACAAGTGCGGAGCTCCGGGACCGCCGCGACGTCATCGCGTTCTGGCGTGAGAACGAGGAGGATCGCCGCCTCATCAAGCACGCACTGGAACTCTACTCCGACGTCGAAGCTGCCCGCGAGCAGATGACCGACGTGGCTGACCGCGCCACGAGCTAACCCTCCTCTCTCACAGAATGATCTTTCTTGCCGGTCGCGACCGCTATACACAGCGGACCCTCCTCCGCGACGTTCACGACCGATTGACGAACCAGCCAGGGTGTGAAGAGGTCCGCTATCGCCCGTCTCGACGCCGACCCCGGTACGTCATCGCGGGTGTCGATCCGACGACGTTCCTGAGTGACTCGTACGACGCGGCGACAGCACGACTGGAGATTCGCTTCTGGTACCCCGCCGGCGTCGACCACGAATACTACCGCATAAACTGGGTCGAACCGGACCGAAATCTGATGCTCGGATTCCACCAAGATGCCGACCATCCGGACCTTGGGCCCTGTCATATCCAACTCAATCACGAAGACACGCCGGTTGATCGGCACAAGGCGACGTTTCTCGATGCGCACCCACTCGCCGTCCTCGATGACCGACTACAGCAGTTCCCGCCCGCGCTAGATGCGATCCACTGGAAGAATGGAGCGCCCTCGCTCCCTACCTGGCCCGTCTAGACAGCGAGTTCATCGAACCTCTGGTGATGCGTCCAGGCCGTGGTCGGCGTGACGTTTCCGGACTTGGCGATGTCACGGTGCGTTACCCACACCCCCTGTTCCCGCCCCGCTTTGTAGAGACAGGCCGCTGCGAACCTGCCGAATGAACGCCCGCTATGACTGACGTCGGACTTGCGGGTACTCACCGTGTTAACCAACAGAAGCCATCTCCATCGGAGACTGTTGGTTAAACGGTGAGATTCCTACTGCCCTATTCGGGAGCAGGCCCGTAGCGACCTGTGCCACACACTTGGCACTCCCAGATTGGTTGGCCCGTCCAGGTCTCGTCAGGGAGCGACTCGCGTGTACTGAAGCGATGTTCTGTTTCTTTCGTACAGTGCTGGCACTCGAGGGCTGTTACGGTCGGGATTTCAGCTCTGGTACTGGAGGATTTCGTTTCGCGGGGTACTGTTTCCACAGCGATTGCTGGGACGATCCACAGCTGATCGCTGTCGTCGAGCGTGTGCTCGAGGGACGACTCATCGCGAATTCCCTGGCCACGCTCGTCATAGACGCGTGGAATCTCCGTCTGAGAACGATCGCTCCTCTCGTTCCACGCTGTCCGCTCACGGGCCGCTGTTAGTAACGCGTCGCCAGCCGCTGCGGTCACCTCAGTAGCAGCGGGGAGCGTAGGCCAGCGCTCGGTTAGCTGGGGTGCGGGCTCGTCGTCGAGATCGTAGATGAGCGTACAGTCGTCGATGGGCTGGTCGTGACCTGACGAGAGAAGTGTCGCTGCTGCTGCTCCCCTTGCCACGGCGCCGTAGAACGTCCCCGATTCGACGAGGAAGTGGATCACACCACGCAGTGTCTGCTCGGAACTCGCAGCACCCGACTCCGACGCGCCGTCAAGTTCGTGTTCGAGACAGAACCGGCATTTTCGTTGCGACGCCGGGATCGATGCGCCACAGGAGACACAGGATCGGTCTGTGTCGGTTGTTCCGTCCGGATACCCACCCGAATGCGAGGCTTCACGCTGGCGGCTTGGCTGGCCGTCTGCTGGCTGATCCAGCGCTGGGTCCGGCACCAGAGCGCCCTCCCCGACAGGTTGGAACGCCTCTCGGTCTGAGTTGTGGTCAGTCATCGATTCGCTCCGCGTTTCCCCCGGTTTGGTATTTAAACTCAGGGGTGAGAAAATGCGGGGACGGATTCGGCGACGACGGGATAAATCTGACCGCCTGAGACCGATTCAGTCACGGAGCTCGGCGACCGCTCGACCGACCTCGCGAACGTGCTCACTCCGCTCGATATCGAGTTCTGTCGACAGATACTCGACAGTCTCGTCCAGATCCATACCCCCTTGTAGACTCTCTGCCTGTATGTAGGTATTCCTCTACCGGAGGCGTCTCAGATCGCTTGGAGTTCGTCTCGCCGGCTTCGGAGCGTCACGACTGACACCTCTGCTGCCGACGCGACGGTGGATTGGGTAATCAACGCGCCCTGCTCTTGGGCAGCCAGATAGACACAGGCGGCCGCGACGCCCGATGGCTGACAGCCGTTCGTGAGGGTTGTCCCCTCGGCGCGTTCTGCGAGTTCGTTCGCGCGCCGACGAATGTCGTGGTCTAACTCCAGCGCCGAGATCAGGCGTGGAATGAACGACGTCGGGCGCATTGGTGGTGCTGGGAGCTCTAATTCGCGATTCAGTGTTCGGTAGGCGTTGGTGACACGAGCGGACTCGACTCGGGCGGCGTCGACGACATCCTCGAGGAGAAGCGGGTGTTGGTTACATCGACAGGTACCGTAGATACTCGCTGCACCGATGGCTTCGATGGATCTGCCTCGAAGCAGATCCTCGCTCTGAGCGCTCCGGAAGAGCTGGCACGCCTGGTCACGAATCGACTCAGAGAGCTCGAGCGCACTCGCCAGCCGGCGTACCTCGCCCAACCCGTGTGCGAGATTCCGTTCCGCTTTGGACCGCCAGCGACCACGGGTCTGCTCACGTCGCATCCGGGCCAGCTGCCGGCGTTTCTGACCAGAGAGTTCGTTCCCGTGTGCGTCGGTTCCGTGGCCGATCTCGGTCGAGATGCCTCGATCGTGACGGGCTGTAGTGAGTGGTGCGCCTGTTCGCTCGCGCTCGTCTGCATCGTACGCCCGCCACTCCGGCCCGTGATCGATACGTTGTTCCTCGATAACAAGTCCACAGTCCTCGCAGATCGTTTCGACCGCATTCGTAGTGACCCGGCCGTCACACTCTGGACACTGGGTAGCGCTCGACTCTGTTTGGACGTCTTCGTCGAAGCCAGTTTCGTAGATGTCTCTGGTAGTCATCGTTCTCACCATGTTCAGGAACTCGCCAGTACAGCGAATCCTTCACCCATTATGGGTGGAATAAACCTCTACAAGACGGTTCAGATATCTCGGAACCGATGGCGTACAGCGACCGAGTCTGATTCTTATACCAATGAACTGGCTATGCAGGAACTGGGGCGGCACTCAAGGCCACAACAGGGGACCGAATACATATTTATCTAAGGTGAGAGGGGGAGCATATGAGTGATTCACATCTTCGGCGTCTCCATGAACTCAACCGTGAATATCCGGCGGTTGATCGGTCGACATTATATCGCGAATACCACCTTCAGCGCTTCGATATGCTTAATTCAGAGGATGCAATTCCACAGCTCTTGTTCCATATTGTTCCTGAAAGTGCTCTTGATGGATCGCGTCTTGTCGATATCACAGAACTTGAGGAACTGCCTGTTCCCGCGACGTGTCGACCATCGTTTCGGCCCGATAGACTGTTTGAACACGCGGATCCGACATGGAACCATATTGTCGCTCGCTACGAGAATCGAAAAGACCTGAGTTCAGTGGCAACTCTGTATGATACTGGCATATATGAGGCCCGGGGGAGCGGGCTCTGCTATCCAACCGGTCATTCATACGACTGTGACTATGCAGTCAGTTCACAGGATCTTGAATTAAGTCTCGTCACCGTCCTCCAGTTCTATCGTGACGTCCTTCCTGATGAACACAGCGAGAAGGTGTATGCAATCCTCAGTGGGACAAATCTCACGAACGCGACAATAGACCAACATCGGCAGGTTGACCGGGTTGAAGCATTTCCTGAACCTAACCGCACCTCGCGCCTCACACCTCTCAGTCTGTCCGATGAAGACGGTATCCGTGACCAACTCACACCGCTTTTCCGACCATTATCAAACTCTCAGTTCGGATATCATCCCGGTTTCTATTACGATGATGAAGGTGCGTGGGAATTGGATGAACATCTAGAGTAGCGTTGTTACTGGCTTTGCATCCGGTCCAGCTCATTCTGGATTAGATCGGATGGCGGCTCGTAGAAATCAAAGATCTGGTATAGCGGTTGGGTCAAGGTCTCAACCACTTCCGGTAGAGCGTCTTCAAAATCTTGAACAGTGAAGCGTTGACTGGCCGTAACTGTCGCTTGATGTGATTCTCTTTCAATCGGAGGGAAAAGTCCACGGCGATTTTCAATTGAGCCCAGTGTTCGTCCCTCTAGTCCCGTCCATCGGGCTTGCACGGTGACCGACGTGTTTTCCTCACCGAGTTCTCGCCCCAACCGCTTCGCATGTAGCAAGCATTCACCGACTCGCCAGATTGGGAGAATATAATCCAAAACTGTACCTGGCTCAAGTTCATCTTTGCTGTCTTCCTGATAGCCACGAAGCAAGAACAGCATCCCGTCTGGGGATGCACGCCAGTAGTCTGCGTGCGCTGGGTCATCGAATGTTCCGCCGGTATACCACCCTTCGATTGTCTCATCGCGGGGATGTACCTGATCCTCGCTGATCAGCCACGCCGGCCACCCCGTTTCATGACCTTTCACCTCCCGTAGTAGATCTAAGAACTCAGAGAGAGATGGCTGATCAAACTCAGAATCCAGACTGTAAGCAAATGACCAGTACCCGTGACGATAGGGTGAATTATCCATATTTCCGTACTCGTCCATCACGTTGGCTTCCCAGTCTTCCCGCATAGCCTCAGTCCACGAAGCAAGCTGATCCAGCGGATCAATCTCTTCTTCACTTGCTCCTTTTTCGAACCCCGTCAGTACGGTTCGCATTCGATCTAACAGATCATCACGTGAGGCAGTGACACACCGCCGAATCAATTCGTCCCACTCACGTCCTGTCTTCGGTGCTGCACTTTCTGGCCCTGGCCGCCTAATATAATATGTGTTGTAGGTAACGTGTTGGTCTTCAGGGCCAGCACTGTCTGATCGAATCGGCACCCGATGGTCTCCCGGTACATCGATAATTGGAAAGACTTCACCAGATTCTGGATGTTCAATATGGTATACTTCACAGTGAAACTGGGGCTCAGCAAACTTCTCAACGATCCCATTAATCGTATCTTGATCGTAGTGGTCAATCGGATGTGGTCGAGATGGATCCGGTTCCCATGATTCACCGACCTCCTCATATCCAATCAAAATCTGACCCCCACCAGAATTCGCTAATGCGAGCATCGCTTTTGCTACGTTTGCCTTGTCCACATTATCAGACAGATCAAGCCAGCTTTTGATTTCACGATGGACCTCTTCTCGTGGATTACGCAATAGATCCTGCCACCGCTGATCCACGTCTCCCGATTTAACCATATTCCCTCTATGTTTCTAGTCAGCCTAAAAACCTCTCTAGGCGGTAGTTGCTTTTTATTTCGGACGGATACACGCGGTTAGCGAATTCCCGAATTCTGACATACATCTCAGCTCGGTTCTTGAGGTTGTGGCTGCGCGCGCAGCGACCAGCGGGAGCGAGCACGGAGCGGTGGGTGGGGCGGTGGGGCCTGGGCCGGTCCGGCACTCACGAAAAAAGAAAGGGCGTTGCCCCTACTCCTCCCACCAGCGGCGGTCGCGTTCTGGGAAGACGATCATACTGTCGTAGGTCACGGCGAGTGAACATCGTCCCTCGTACCAGTTCTTCTTAACCGCCCGCATTCGGACGGTGTCCCCTTCTTGGACGAAGGCAGGCTCCGATTTTCGCCACGAGGTGAACTTGATTTTCCCGGTGTCGTCCGCGACCAAGCCCA
Organism: Haloarcula marismortui ATCC 43049; assembly: GCF_000011085.1. Classification (NCBI taxonomy): domain Archaea; kingdom Methanobacteriati; phylum Methanobacteriota; class Halobacteria; order Halobacteriales; family Haloarculaceae; genus Haloarcula; species Haloarcula marismortui. The sequence goes on along the minus strand of NC_006394.1, from coordinate 96,399 downwards.
CTTGAGCGATCTTCCGGCTGGAAGCATCCCAGAGCTGAACGACTTCTCCTTCGATGCTCACCTCATCCGTCTGCACGTCCGGGACGTCCTCGATCGGGCAGATGGCGCCGGGGGCCGCCTTGAGTGCATCCATCGTGTCGAACACTGCTTTGGTGATGTCTTGCCCCTTGGCGACCCGCTTTGCGAGCGCCCGCGAGACGGCCGCCCGACTGTGACCGGTGCGAAGCCGCTGTGCCATCCGGTCTGCTTCCTGGTTCACCTTCGCCAGCTCCATCCGGGAGAGACGCTCTCGCGGATCCGTCCGGTCCGGGGTGCGTTCCGCCCGCTTACGCTGTCGCCGTTCGGTGACGACCTTGCGAGTTCGCTTCGCCCGCCCGTCTTGGGTGCCGAGTTCCGCCTGGGCGCTGATGTGGTCCAGTTCGGCCTCCCGGGCGCGAATCTTCTCTTCCTGCGCGAGGGGCAGGTGCGAGAAGTCCTGGACGATGCCGTCTGGGTGGTTGGAATCCACCTTCGCCTGCTTTTCCTGCTGAACCGTCGCTCGGAACTCCGGTTTGTCGTCGACGACCTTGAAGCCGTCCTCGTCGACGCCGGCGTCTTCGGTTCGTTCGAATGCCTGTTCATCCACCGTAACGACCTTGCGACTCGAGTTGTTACTTGACATTGGTATCCTCCAGATACCACTGAAGGCGCTCGTGCGCCGCCACCGCGATGCCCCTAACATCGCGGTTTTCCGACGACGTCGACGACCGATAGCACCGACTGCGCGCTCTCGCTCGCGCCTTCGCGAGCGCCCTACCGGGCGCGAGCGAGAGCGCGCCCGAGTGCGGCGACCCCAACCAGCACCGCGCGCCGACCCGCCCGGAGCGAGCGGCCAGCGGAGAAAGCGTGGGGGGTGAGCAGCCACGCCGCGCAACCCCCCGCGCTTTCCCGCTGGCGCCGAGGGCACATTCACTTTAGCCCGGCAGCCCGCCCGCTACCGCAGGCAGGCAGCCCGGAATGGTCGGTCGCGAGCGACGCGGAGGGCGGCAGCGGCGAGCGGGGCGGGCCGGTACGGACACACCTGTCCACCCGGCTGCGCCGCTCGGATGGTCATTCACCGTCCTGGCGGACTCAGAAAGGGCGAGGCCGCCTCGGTCGTCCCCCGACCCCGCAAGCACCGCAGGGACGAGGAGCGCAGCGGTGGTCGCGGGATGCCGAGCGGCCGAGGGCTTTCAGGGAGTGTCGCTGTCGACGAATTCGATCGCGCTACTAATCCGGTGCCCCGGCTGGCTCGTCGAGAAGGACATCGACGCCGTCGTGGGTGACGGCGAGTTGGATCCCCTCCACGGTGAACCGGACTTCCACGTCCCCGGCTGAGGATGCGAGAAGCTGCTCGAGTGCCTCGACGTCAACAGCGTCGTGGAGCTGATACGAGTCGGTGGGGAGCCCGTGGGCTTCCAGTGTCTCGACGATTTCAACGAGTAGATCGGGGGATGGATCTGAGTCTCTCGGGGTGGAGGGTGCCATTATGGCCTCGACGGGTAGATAGGACGAACAGGAGTTAAAAATGGGGGCTCGACGGCCTGTCGCTGCGGCCTTTCAACCGGTCCCTCAGTGGTCGTCCTGTGCGTTTAGCTCCTCGAGAAACCAGCTGGCTGCGGTTCCGATCCGAACGCCGTCGACGTTGCGCATCTCAAGGCCGTTCGTGGCGGTCCGGAACGGCTCGTCGTCGACGAGGATGCGGTTGATGACTGTCCGGACCGACTCCGTTCCGTATCTGTCGACGAGAGCCGCGACCGCCGTATCGAAATGTGCATCCTCGTGCTCGGTTCGCGGGTTCTGCGCCCGGTAGATCACGAGGTCAACCACATCGTCGACCGATGCGTGCTCGGGATTCCCGGTTTGCTCACGAACATTATAGTTGGCCTCTGTATCAGGCATTGCGAGTCACTCCGCCGCGTCGTCCGTATCGGTCGTCGCCGAGTCGGTTTCTCGTTGCTCACGGATTGCAGCCAGCGTCTCCTCAAGCGTACCCACACAGCCGATCGCTGCGAGCTCATCGGCAATCTCGTCGATGAGTGCGGCTCGCTCGACGGCAGTCTCGTCGCCGGCGGTCCTGTCGATCGATGCGACGCGAAGCGCCCGCGTTTCGTGCCAGCCACAGTCCCAACAATCGCGGGTCACCTCGATCTGCTCGTCCTCTTCCGCTGCGAGGACGGCGTCGGACAGCGACGTCGACAGGGGCCGGTCTGGTCCGACCTCGAGGGTGACGGGGGACCCGCACGCGGGGCAGTCCATAGTCATCCCGAGGAGCGCCCGTCTGTTGAAGATAGCGGAGCAACGAGACAGCGACACAACCAGCGCTGCTGAGTTCGCGGGGTGGGACAGCTACGGACAACTGTGACCCTCCCGCAGTGGTCGCCGTACCACTCGCGTCGACGACCGCTCGGCGGGTCAGTCAGAGACGATGTGTGCCTCGAGGTCGCGTGTCCAGTACGTTGCTGGCCCGCCTGGACTACACCGCGCACAGACCTGTATCGGGCCTTCGAGATGGCCGAGTTCGATTCGAAACCGTGTGAGCGCTGCGAGCGCGTTGACGACGAGGCCACAGCTGTCACAGGCGTAGTGATCACGATCATCGGGATCCGGCGTCTCTTGGATCGCACAGTCGACGCAAATCGGGTGGTTGACCCGCTCTTCCTTCCCCCACGTGTAGGCGATCCCAGTCTCTATCCCGGATGGAGCCTCGCAGAAGGCACAGCCGGCCAGCGTCTGCTGCATCACCCATCACCCTCGCCGGCGTCCCGGGCGGCCGTCCAGCCTGTGTGGAAGACGGCGAGCTGCTGCATCGATTCGAACGCTGTGTTGCTGGGCTCGTGAACGAGGAGCCGCTGGTCGACGACCGGTGTGACTGTCCCGGCATCGAGTAGCTCTCGAACCAGCTGGCGGGCCGTCTCGTCGTCAAGATCCGCCGTCGATGGTGACCGCGCATCCCGATCCTGAGCGAGCAATTCCGCTTCGAACCGTTCGTGATCGTCTGCCGTATCGTCGTATCTATCCGGACCAGACATACAAATCAGGGGCAGCACAGGAACCGCCCCGCACCCACTCGGGGGCACAATAAACAGTCGCCACAGTCACCATTCTCAGTCACGATGTCGATCTGCTCCTTCACCCTCCACGCCCCACGCCATCGTCCGGGTGGCAGCCTACTCTCGCTTGGCCAGCGGCCTGGCATCTCGGCCCTGGTGGCCGCGAACATAACTTTGGGCCGCCACCCCCACCACATATCGGTTGATTTTCCTGCTGTCTAGTGGCACAATTCGCCTCCAAATCGCAAGACAGCAATACCTGACACCAGATTTCGGGGGCTGTCCGGGAACTCCCTCGTCGGTGAGTCTGGTGTCTAGTGCTGCCGTCCTACGATTTGTTGACTCAGCACGACTCTCAGCATACCTGGTGTCTAGGGGAGGTCGTCGCTGGTGTCAGGTTAACTGTTCGGACGATTTAACCGAAATGGCCCTGTCGAACTCTGAAGAAAGTGAAAGAAATTCTGGTGACAAACGCTTTTCACCCTCTTTTATATACTGTATAGTATGTCTGAAAATGAGAAAAGCTTCTTCGAGTATACCGAGTTTTATTCTGACTCAGAGACTCAGGATCCCGAAGAGGTTATTCAGGATCGTCAAGACCCGGAGATAGCGTACGCTCACATATGTAAAATCGCAGGGACAATCAACGCAGGGTTGGATGCGGTACCTGAGGACCAGCGGGATACTGTAAAGGTGTACTCGGTCGTGGATCTTTTCCGAGCAACGATGCAGTATATCGAGGAGTTTGGATCCTATTTCAGATATCTCATTTTGAATAAGGAATCCTATATTAATGAGATTATCCGGACTTCAAGCGGAGATATACGGCCACTCTTTGAGGCTATTCTGGAGGAGGAACTTGATGGGTATCTTGATAAACGAGATGTTGAGGCTGACTCGAATGAGGTTCTGAGTTTGATCTTTGGGTATCAGGCGGTGCGAGAGGGAGCGATTAGTTTCTCAGAGGAAGAACTGGAAGATGTTCCAGTTGATGTTGGGTTGGCTGATATAGAGATTCACGAAGGTGAGGGTGAGGATATCCCTGAGTCGATGGAGATGGAGTTGTTAGTCGAGGATTCGATTGAGAATCTGAGAAATAAACTCAAGAATATTGCTGTCTTCTATTTGAATTTCCGAGAGGCGTACAACGCCGTTAAACACGGCAATCGGGTTACGGTTGGTGACAGTACTGGGTTTGAGCTCGGGAATGACGAGTTACTCGATGATCGAATTGTTCTCGATGATGAAGTCATTCAGTTCCTGTGTAAGTACTCTGCTGATTCACAGGATGGTGAGCCGTATCTGCTGACTATTCCTCGATCGATTCTGGAAGAGAAGACTCTGAATGTCGTCGAAGATGTGTATACTCTCTATACCCAGGCATATGATGTGGCGACTTTAGATGAGGGTGAAGAGATTAATCTCAGCTTCTGGAAGTCCACCGGTGGTGGTGGCCAGGATGAGAATGATTTGATACATATCGCTAATCCTGATTCTCGGATTCTATTGCCGAGAAATGTAATGCCGGATGTAATTGAGGATTTGCAGGTTCCAGAAAAGTCAACAGTAGAGTGGATCGGTAATTGGTCTCTTGCCGGCGACACGCTGGAGTTTGAGGTAGAGTTTGGTTCGGAGCCTACACCTGAGCATCCAATCCACGTTGAGATTAATTGGGAGAAGACTGCCGATGATATCCACGAATTCGGAGAAGGCCAGTTCAATTTTAATGTTGATCCTGATGATCTGAGTGTTGAGCAATACTTTGAGATGCTCAAAATCCAGGATAAGGATGATATCCGGAGGGTAGAATTTGAATTCCCAGATTCGGATAAGACGTATCAGCAGCGGCTTGAGGAGCCTTTCGAAGGTATCGATTTACCTGAGCCCGAGGATCGTGATATCCTCGAGTTTGTGAAACGTGTGGGGTTGGCGACGGATACTCGGATTCCTCTTCCGGAGTTTATCACGGAGAAGCATCGGGAGGTGTACGATGACTACAAGGATTCCGATTTGGACTCTGATACAGCAGAGGAGATTCTTTCTGAGCTTCAGGAGCGAGGTGAAAAGGTTCGGCGGTCATTAGTGGGTGTTGCTGTCTGGGAGGGTGATTTCTCGGATGTAGATGTTGATGAGGATGAGCCGGCACACGCTGAGGATTTAGGCGAGCTCCGTGCTATAATGGGTTTGAGCGAATCTCAGGATGCGGATGATATGGAACGTTTTCCTGGGGAAGTACGCTGGACACACCCTGAGTCGACGAAGTATACACCTGATGAGTTACTTGATAAGCTGCGAGAAGGGTATGGGGAGACGGTCGGTGAGCTCCAGCGTTCGGAGGTTGATAGGGAGGAGGCTGAATCGGAGTTTAGTCATCGGATTCGTTTCGGGCACGAGACTATGTGGGGAACCTTTGATAAGCACGTTATCGATATCTTCCCAGTGTCTGAGGGGGCGTTTGATAGAGAGGATTCGCCGGAGACGTGACTGTTGAGGTAGTTTAAGATTTGATGCTGAGTGAGTGAGATGTCTACCGATTGGATGAAATGAACCTTCTCGCCCTGTCAAGTGGGGATCGATTCTCGTCCTGGTTTCCCTGATTTGGCTCTTGCTCGAACTCACGTTCTTCGAGAGCAGCCTCTAGCCGATCACGTTCAGAGCGGACGGTAGCGAGCTCCGATTGGAGATGGTTGACCTTTGTTTCCAGCCCCTCGATTTGCTCCGATTTCTCCTCCAGTTCAGATTCGAGACGCTTGATTTTCGCTGTCAACAGACGGTTCTTTTCGCGAAGGTGAGCCCGGTCCAAGTCACCAGGTCGATCGTCACTCGTAGGAGATTCGGGGGGTGACTTCGATTCATCGTCAGCTGCGTTCTCCTCGGGCGTGACCCGCTCGCGCCCGTGGTTCAGGTCCGTGTCTTCGATGGCTTCTAGCGTCTCGTTGTAGGTTTCGTACCCGGGGAATCCCTCGTAGGTTCCTTCCTCGCCCTCACGATCGACGAACGCATTCTCCGGACAAATCTCGAGCGCGACAGCCGCTTTCCGAACGGCCCAGAACGGCATCTGGTCGTAGGTCCCGCCGTCGACGCGGTCCGATCCGGCCTCTGGAACCCACACCGGAATGTCGTAGCCGGCGCTCCGCAGTTCGTCGACGGCAGCCCAGTAGTCCTCCCCGTCGAGGTCCGCATCGGCGGCGGAGATAATCCCCGTCGCGAGCGCCATCAGCTTCGCCGGCCCGCCCCCGGCGTTAACCTTCGAATCGCCGAAGGTATTGGCCTGCTCGTCGACGAAACAGGATTGCCCGCTCTCACTGTGGCGCCAGCACGGGTCGAACTGCGGCCGCGGCTGGTTCGGATCCGTATCGTAGGCATCGCTCGCGTAGTGACGGGCAATCTCGGTGATGTCGATATCCTCGACAGCCTCGTAGACGTCCTCTTTGAACGGCGTAACGGGACGGCCTTCGAGGGTACCGTCGAGTTCTGCCATTCGCTCTTCGCGTCGCTGGAGCGCTGCCTCACGCTGTCGCTGGCGCTCCCGTTCCCGCTCACGCTCCGCTTCCACCCATTCCTCCAGCGTGGCCTGCCACCCCCCGTGGTCCTCGTACAGGTCCGGCCAGAGCGTCGCGACAAGCGAGTCGACGCAGTCCGTGTGCTCGACTCGCGTGAGGTCATCGGCCCAACTGACCGCCTGCTCGAGGAGTGCGTCGTCGACACCCTCGAACGGACGGAGTTCGTAGCGGACGTTGTCGGTCGCGATGGGCGTGACGACGGCATCGTGGTCGGCGTGGATCGAGAGTGGCGGCTTGTACTGGCGGTTCTTGTTGTTCACCCAATCGGGCTGAATGACGTCGCCGGCGCCGTCGACGCGCTCGTTCACGCGGGCCTCTGCCTTCTGGAGCCATGCGTTCGAGCGGTCGAGGAACTCGTTGAACACCCGTTCGAGCGCATCCGGATCGTCATTGAAGTGGTCCGCAATTGGTAGTGTGGCCTCCGGGGCCCCAAAGACGTACGCGCCCCCGACGGAGTCCAGCGCATACACCGCCTTCCGCGTGCCGTAGAGCGTTGCATACTCGTCGATGTAGGCGTCGAGGGTACGCTCGACGAGGGTACGCGTCTCGCCATCCAGGTCGCCTCGCTGCGGCTTGATGTCGTCGGCGAGGTCAATATCGCCCCAGGTGGGAACTGCCCGGAGGTCGGCATACCCGGGGGTTGGGGGCTCATCCTGCCAAACGGTCGTCCCCTCAGACTCGTCGTAGCGACAGGGTTCCCACTGTTGGAAGGCGGTCGGTGTCTTGTAGGTGGTGACGGCATAGAGGGTCCGGTTGAGGCGGTCGTGAATCTCGTCGTAGTCACGATCGAGGCGGGCAACCCGTCCGCGCTGCGGATACCCGGCCTTAATCGCCTCGACGTCGTCGTGGTCGCGTTTGATGTACCATCCGACGAAGTCGTTCAACCCGATGGTTGGATAGTTCTTGACAGTCGCCAGCGCCTCGTAGATGGGTTTGGCACGACGGTAGTGCTCGCGGATGGCTGCCTCGGAGAGCGTCATTTCGTGTGCTCCTGCACCTCCTGAGCGGGAGCGAAACGACTACGCACTGGCATCATTCGGTTCCTCCTGGTCGCCGGCGTCGTCCAGCTCGATTCCGACGTAACAGCGTCGCGTCTGACCGTCCAACCACTTCTTGTCACGCTCGAACGCAACGTGGTCGCGAAGCGTACGTGTGAACCGGTTTTTTGGCTTCACCTCGTACTCCTCGGCCGTCGCATATTGCTCGTACGCATCGTAGACCTCAGCGACCGCGACGACCCCGTCGCCGGATTTAACGATGCTATCGCGGACGAATGCTTGGATGCCGAACGGATCGTTCTCGTGGTCTTCCTGCTTCATAGATTGCTTATCGGCAGGTTCGTCTGGCTCCACACCTGCCAGATGGAGTTCATTGTTTTCGATCGCCTCAATGAGCCCAGCAAGGTCTTTGGTCGCGTCAGAGTCTCGAGTGTAGAGCTCGAGATTCTGCTCATCCTCGATGACACCTATCGCATACGAATCATCCGTGTACTCCGGAACGGGTAGGTCGGTACTGGGCACGAACGGGCGCTTGACAGGTACCCAATCCGCTTCGAACGCCTCACGTGACTCGTAGGACTCGGGAAGTTCTCCCGGCCTAAAGACGGTGTATGACTCGCTCTCGGCGTCGTAGCTGTACGTCGCCGGGAACTGATCTTTCGACACAGCGTCGAAGGAGTCGATCCGGGCGTGCTGGTCTCCGGCACTATCCTCGAGGACGAACGCACCGTCCCGCTCGAACCAGCGGGTGTGGCGACTACCACCAGTGGCCGGTCGGACGGCCGTCACTCCATCCGCGGCTCGCGCACCACCGTTGAATGTGACGTTGTGGTTCATCGTATACAGCCGTGTTTCCCCGGAGGAGAGCTGATTTCGCGGCTCGCTGAGGATTTTCGCAAGCCGGTCGGCAATCTCGTCAGCCGGCTGATCGTCGTGGTCTGCGACGACGAACAGCGGGATTCGCTCCTGTTCCTGGGCCTTCCGGAGGTTCGTGAGGACCTTCGCCGGCCGGACGTGGGTGGTGGTTTCGACCTCCACCTGGAGCTCCCGGTCGAGATCCGGATGCGTCGCGATGGCATCGGGGCGGGACTCCCCGTTCTGATCGAGGACCTCCACGGAGAACCCCGCAGTTGCGAGGGATTGCTCGACCGTTTCAAGGACTGCATCGTGGTGCTCGCCCCCGCCGGTCGGTGATGTCGACGTGTCGGGCGCGGCTGCTTGCTCACCCTCGTCTGTGAGCCGACACTGCACCGACGAACCACCGTCCGGGAGATCGACCTCGATGAGCGAGGACGCCTCCCTCACTTCTGGTAGTGTCTCGTAGCCCTGCGCCTCGATGGTGTCTTCCTCGATGCGCGAGAGCAGTTCCTCATCGACGTCCTCGACGGAGACCCAGCCGTTCGTCTCACGTACGTCGTTCGACAGCTGGACGGCGCGAATCGCACGGGCCATCGCGACTTCCAACGGTAGGTCATCCGCGTTCTCCAGAGCGACGTCAGTCGCAGCGTCACGGCTCTCCACGGTCGTCCCGCCGGCGACCCCGTACTCCTCGCGGGTATGCTCGTGGACGGCGTCCAAGGCGTCTTGGAATCGCTCTTCTTGCGTCCCGGTCAGTGGCTGCTCGCTATCGGGATGACCGGGTGGAATCGGAAGGGGTTCGATACTGAACGGGTCGGGGCCGGTTTCGCCGAACTCTGGGCTCGGGAGCTGTGCGATCCACTCGCCACGCGGGAGGGAACTGATCCGATTCTTGAACTCGACGGGATCCATTGCCTCGTGTGAGAGTGCCTCGGCGATGTCGGCGTCGACGGCGATCTTCCCGACGAGCGGACTGCCGATGTTGTTCAGGACGTTCAGGTAGACCTCGCGGTTGCCGGCCTCCTTCATCTGCTCAGGGAACTGCGTCACGAGTTCGATGGATAGCCGGAACTCCCGCCCCTTTTCGAGCAGCGTCGTCAGCGTATCAGAGACGACGACCGACGACGCTTCGTCGATGAGCAGGTTCGCCACGTAGTCGTCTGGCTTGCGGGCCAGCTCGTCGCCGTCGCGACGCTTGACAGCATCGTAGAGCTGCGTCAGAATGACGCCGGTCATCACACGGGCGGCCTCGTCGCGGAGATCGCCGAGGTCGAAGATGACTACTTTGTCCTCGTCGAGGAGGTCGCGGAAGTCGAACTGTGACTCGGTATTGTTGAAGATCCGCCGGAGATGGGCGTCCTGCGTGATGTAGTCCATCCGGTTGCTGATGCCGCTCACGACGTTCGAGAACGTCGCCGGGTTCGAGCGCAGGTGTCGCTCCAGTTTCTCGGCGACCTGCGGGTCGCTGGCTCGCGGTGCATCTTCGGGTGTCGAATCTGGTGGCCCGGCGGCGTGGAACTGGGTCACCGCCTGCTCAAACTGGTCGTGGGTGAAGTAGTTTGTATCCTGCCGGAAGTGTCCGTTTTCGAGGCCGTACTCCTCGTCGTACATCGCCTTGATGAGGTACTTGATGAGCGTCGGCGAGGCGATGGCGTCCTCGTACCGCTCCGGCCCCATCACGAGCTTGATGAGCTCCTCGTAGTGGTCGGCCTTGTCCTGAATCGCGTCGACGCGTCGGACGCCGTCCTCCAATGCCGGCGTGATGTCGAAGAACGCGAAGCCAGGCAGGATGTCGGGCACCGAGAAGTGGAGGACGTTCTCCTCGAGGTCGTCGGTGCCGAAGCGCTTCGCGTGAGCCCGCATATAGTTCTCGGGGAAATTCCCGCCCTTGGAGTCGATGATGAACACTGGCCCGTTCGTCTGGTCGTACAGCGAGAGGGCGTCGTTTTCAAGCGCGACCGATTTGCCGGCGCCGCTCTTCGCGAACCGGCCGACGTGGAACGGAAGTAGATGCGGGGGAATCCGCATCGGCTCCGACGTGGGCGTACCGTCTTCCCCAAGACCGCGGCCGATCGCCATCCCGGCGTCCGTGAACGCATCCATGTGGTCCTGCGCCGGGAGTGGCAGGGGCGTCCGGCTCTCGGGTTCGGCGTCGGACCCCCGCCCGCCCTCGGTCGTGAGGTCAGTTGCCGGCGGAACGACCACGAAGTTCGCCAACTCAGCCGGCCCGAGGACGAGATCGGGGCGGGTCTTCCGCCAGTCGCTCTTGGTAGCCAACGTAGCGTTGAGTACCCGGTCGGCGTGCTTCTTGGCTCGCCGCCCCTTTCGAAGCCCACGGCGGATGCGCTTCGGTCGGAGCCGATAGTGCGGCCCGTTCAGGTGATCGAATACCGACCCGATATCATCGAGACGATGGTCAACCCGCTCTCGTTGTCGGTCGGAGGTCACGAGCGAAAGTGCCCGCATATTCACCGTGAACGTGTGCTGTGGCTCCTTCTCGTCGATAGCCTCGACCCGCTCTCGCCCACCGATGTCGAGATACCGACGCTGTCGCCCGGTGTTCGACGGACTCTGTGGTTCGTTCTCTGTGTTTCCGAGGAGTTCTCCGAAGAACCAGTCGACGACCCGGTCTTCGCCTTCACGGAGCTTCCGCTGGCGCTCTCGTGCCTCGTGCGTCCAGTCCGATTTCCGCTGAAAGAGTACCTGGAACGCGATCGGGTGTTCGGCCCGGGTCAGCTGATCGATGAGTGACGCGAGCGGGGCCCGAGCGTGATCGTCATCGTCGTCTTCCGTATTCGTGAATTGGGGTAGTGTCGTCATCCAGTCTTCCCGCCGGGTAGCCTGCCCGTGCCAACTGATTCCGAGTGGGGTCGTCTCATCGACGGTCGGTTGCGTATGAGCCGGCTGGTGATCGGCATCGAGTTCGGAGTCGGACGGACCAGCCGCTGTGGACTCGTCACTCGAATCGGCCTCGAACAAGACTTCGTCCTCGTCCTGCGACATAGTGCTCTCCGACAGCACACTTCCGCCATCACCGACCGGTTCCTGCCCCGTCGAATCGAAGAGAGTCACGGGCTCTGAATCCGAATTCGGGTCTCCGGAGAATTCCTCAGCTGTCCTGGGGTTCATTCCGTGGCTATCGTCACCTCCGGCACTGTGGTCCTGAGACGGGTCTGCTGTCGATGGGAGTAGCTTCGTTTCCAAGTCAAGGGTGACCCGCTCGAACGTGACGGTCGGAGGATACAGCGTCCGGAGGCGTTCTTCGAAGGCATCTAACCGGCGGTCGGCCCCGTAATAGAACTCGACCGGCTCGTCTGCCCCCTCACTCACTGCGAGGAACTCGAACACCGGTGGCGGATCGCCGAAGGGACCGATACTTGCGAGAAGTCCGTCGTTGCCAGCGTCAAGGCCGTGGAGGCCGGCCAGTTGACGGACTACGGTCTCCGGCGCGAGATCGCTCCGGGAGGGAGTGATCCGGATGTACTCGTCGCCGTTAGCCACTGACGGGATTTCTGACGGGGTCTGTTCAGTCATCCTCCTGAGTGGTAGTGCTAGTTGGTTCACCGCCGTCGGCACGCGTTCCGGCGGGTCGGCTATCTGGATTCGTCACGCTCGTCGTCGGCTCGGGTTCAAGCTCGGCCACGTCCGCAGCGCCGCCGTCGATAACGTGAGCCTCGTAGTCACTTGCCCGAATTCGGAGTGGGAACCATCCCTCCTGGTCGATACCGACGAGCGCCTCAGAGTAGCCGTCCTCGTCTTCCCCGGCCTTCGCGGAGGTAACCCAGTTCACCTGCCGCTCGCTGAGGTCGAACCACTTGGCGATCTTCTCTTTCTCCTCATTGACGCGGTGGAGGACGGTCAACGAACAGAGGTTCGCGATGGTGCGTGCCTCCGGCGTCAGCGCGAATTCACCCCCCGTTTGCGTGATGAATTCGAGGCTCAGATCGAAGTGGCGGCTGTGCCGGACGGCTGTCTCCAGGAAGTCCAACGAGACGGCGTCGTTCATCAGGTAGTGCGCCTCGTCGATACAGAAGACGACGCGCTTGTCGGTCTGTTTGACCCGCTCGTAGACGCTGTTGAACAGCACCTGCATCATCAGGCTGGTCTCCGCCCGGCCACGGGTCCCCTCCTCCTGGTGGAGATCGAGGTAGATGACCTTCGAATCGAGGTCGAACTCGGAGGGGCGAGCCAGATTCTCGAGTTCACCGCCCTCGCGGAATGACGGTCGGAGGTCCTTGAGTAGCGACTGAGCATCGGACTGGACGGCTTCCTGCTCCCCATCCGTGACGTAGCCGTACTCCTCGGGGTCTTCGACCATCTCTTCGAGGACCGTGATGACGTCGTGGATGGTGGGCGAGTCCCGGGTGTGCGTCTCTGGATCGCGGGTGATCCCGCGCTTCTCGTAGGCTTCTTGGACGGCCCGCCGGAGCGTCTGGTTGCGCTCGCCGAGTGGATGGTCTGCGACGTGCTCGAAGAACGTCGCGAAGAAGGTCATCACCCAGTTGATCTGCTCGCCCCACGGGTCGATGTCGTCGACCTCCTGCAGGACGTGGTCGGGCGTCGGTTTGATTTCCAGCGGGTTCAGCCCCCGCCGGCCACCGACCGTGATCCGCTCGCCATCGAGCGCCTCGTTGACGCCGGCGAACCCCCGCATCGGGTCGAGCATAATGACGACCGTATCCTCGTCGAACATCGCCCGCCGCACGAGCCGGAGCTTCGTCGCGAAGGATTTGCCTGCGCCGAGCCGGCCGATAACCATCATACAGTAGCCGGTTTGCCGTTTGAATCGGTCGAGGATGAGTGGACTCGAATTCAGCGCGTACGTCCCGTATTCGATACCGGGTTCCGCAAACGCACCGGAAACGAAGGGGAACATCGCGCCGACTGCCCCGCCGAGCATCGGCGTCTTGCTGTCGAGCGTCTCGTTGAACTGATCCAGGGCGATCGGGCTCGCTGAGGTGAACGTCTTCAGCTGTGACCACCGGGGCGTCACCGGCGTCAGATTCGCAGGCGCTTGTCGGGCTGTCGTCGACACCGACTCGGCGTCGATGTTCTCGCGATCGTTGCCCCTGACCGTGAGATACATCGAGACGTCGAACGCCTGCATCGTCGTGTTCCGAAGGACGTCGTACATCTCCTGGTGGTCCTCGAGGTCTTTCTCGACGCCCCGGGCGCTCGCACGATGCTTCTCGGTCAGGTACTCGTAGTCGGCTTCGAGGTCCTCGATCTTGTTCTCCAGCGAATCCAACGTCTCTCGCGTATCACGAGGATCGATGTGGATGCTGACATCTGTCTGTTGGGTCTCGGCGGCCGCGTACAGTTTTTCGAGGAAGCCATCCATCGGAGCATCGGGATACTCACCGACCCACAGACTCTGCGCCCACTGGGTGTCAGTCCGGAGGGCGCTGGGCGTTCGCTCGATACTCGACGGCGAGACGACGGTCTGATGGATCTCGGGGATGCCGTCGACTGCCTCACCGTCGGCCTCGTAGTCCACGGTAAACTGTGATTCAGCATCTTCCCCCTCTTCGTCGGGGGCCTCGTCTGCGGTCGCCTCGTCGTCAGTTTCTGAACTATCCGAGCCGGTGAAGGGCAGCAGGTTTCCAATCATGACTTGTTGATGACGGGGGACGTTCGAAGCACCTGTTCGGGGTCGCCGTACTCGATTTCCGTGCCGGTCCAGTATTCCGCGATGAGGCGGGTGAGTTCGGCCGCATCAACGGGGCGCGTGTCACACCCCTCGATGCCGCGGAGGCCGCGCTCGACCCGCCGGCGCCGCTCGTCCAGTTCCTCGAGCATCGCGGCTCGCTCTTCCTCCTCCGGCGGCGCCGTGACAATCTGGATGAGGATGCCCAGTACGGGGATCCTAGCGAGCTTTTCGAGGAGGCTGGCCCGTTCGTATCGGACCTCCTCAGGTCGTACCGGAATCAGGACGTAGTGGTCGCGAATGGTCATCTGACGCTGCGCCAGCTCCCGGTCGTACCAGTCGACGTAGTGTTCGATGAGCGCCTGGAGTTTCTCGTTCGATTTGACGTCCGGGTCGCTCAACCGGTCTTCGTACCGCCCGACGTACTCGTCGGCGGGGAACGCCTGCGTCGTCGAGTAAATCTGGATCGGGAACTCGACGGTCGTATTGACGAAGTCCTGGAAGGCCTCCGCCTTCTGGGCCCACTCCTCGTCGGTCGCGAGCGCCATCGTCGGTGGCGACACCTGAACGGCTCCGACAAGAGCCCGGTCCGTCCGCTCGATGGCGTCTTGTCGCGGGTAGACGCGCTCGACGTGAGTGTACTCCTTCGCCTCCTCGTGGGCGATCTCCGTCTCGCTGCGGTGGAAGTTCACGAACAGACCGAGCCAGTCGAGACTGTTGGTGTAGCCGGGCGTGAGGTAGACGAACAGCCCACCGAAGGCGATCGCAATCGCTGCGAGGGGGATCGTGAGGGCGGACACCGGAATGCCACGAACGGTGAGTGACGGTGGGATAACGACCTGCGTCACCAGGACTACCAGTACACCGGGAAGACCGGCGACGGCGAGGTCCGTCAGCGAGTACTTCCCGAGGAACTGGGTGTCGGTACCGAGTGACTTCGGAATTCGTTTCGCGGGGTCAGTTGCGGAGCTCATGGGTTGTTAGTGGATATAGCGTGGCGGGTCATCTGCTGAATCTGGATTCCGGTTCCGAGTCTGGGGGTCCCGGAACGCATCGTCTCGATCGAATTCCTCGCCTCCGTCGTTCCCACTACTATCCTCGCTGGTGGTGGAGCCGGCCGTAGAATCATCATTTCCGCCGCCGAGGTTTCCGCCTCCGCTGTTTCCTCCCCCTCCACCGCTGCCGTCGGTGATCGCTTCACGGAGGCGAGAGCCAGTCGTATTGAGTCGTTGGCCGGTAGAGTGGGCTCTCGAATCACCAGAGTTCAAGACGTATTGGCCACCGCTCTTGACTGCGGGCTCATCGCGCACTCCTCGAACGAAGTTTCTCCCACCCTGTTTGGCCGATTGGACTTGTTCACGCCCTCTAGACAACCGACTACGGGCCTTCTCAGCAGACATATGCCTGGCCGCCCTGTCGGCGATGAAGAACAACGCCCCGGCCTGCCAGAACAAAACAAACGGAGAGGCAACGGCGAGAAGCGGGATAACGAGTGCCGTCAACCAAGCCCCGAACTCACCGGCTGAGGGGCCGAAGCTCGTCCCCAAGATGTCCCCGAGACGGAACAGGAGAGCAACTGGAACCGTCATAAACAGGAAAGGGACGTAGAACCCGGCCAACTTCTTCATGAATTTCGAGACTAGGGCGAACGGCCCGACGCCAGGGATCCAGAATACAATGAGTAGTGGCATCAGGAACACAAATAGGTAGAGTGCCAGTTGTCTCGCTAGGTAAATCAGGCCGATCAACACGAATAGGAGCAAATTCGTTGAGAGAGCGACGACCGTGCCGAGCACGCCCATCCCAGTGAACGACAGCGTCTGGAATAGCGAGATTTCTGACACCGAGGGGACGAGGAACCCAGCCAATGCATCCATAAACCGCAACGATAGCGCTGAGATCCACCACCACGACAAGATACCGAGCAGTCCAGCGAAGGCGCGTTTCTTGAGCTTCGAGCGATGGTATCCGTTGAACAAGTGGCTCGTCGATTCAAGGAAAATGACGATTCCAATCGAGAGGCCGTACAGCGATAGCGAAAGCGGGATAATCATCTCCCAGTAGTAGTCATAAATTCCGGGCCACGCTGCGTTCGTCGGCTGATTGAACACCGAATCTGGATGGGGAGTACCCACCACTGTCCGCAAGACTGCATCACCGTGATTCTCTATGACGGTCTCTATAGGGCTGAAGAGTATCTCAAGGAGTTCTTGGATAGCGCTGATGATAATGTCTCCAAGAGCACCTCCATCGCTGCCTCCGTCACTTTGAGCTAAAACCGGAGCAGTGCCCGTAGTCAGTAGCCCGAAAAAGACGAAGATAGAGCGAACTAGGAATCGGACGGGACTACGCATTGTCTCCACCCCCGTCCAGTAGTTCAATCTGGACGTCTTTACACGGGTGTTGGATTGCGCCTTGATCGTCGATGTGGTATCCACCGGACAGTTCCGCCCGAATCGGTTGCTCAATATCTCCGTGTGGGGTCTGAACAACAACGGTTAATTCTGCAGTATCACTCTCACATGAGACATCGTCGTTGTCATCGATGACGAGAACACCCCGTTGTTTCAGGAATTCCCGTTCAGTACCGGGGCTGAGGAATTCTTCGCTCGCCTCCGGACGCTCGAACGTGGTATCAGCAACGCCGTCTCCTTCGATTACCTCAGGTGCGTTCCGATACGGCGCATTCCGGAAGCCAATATTATACACCCAAGAGGGACCAGTACCGACGTTCTCGACCGTCACAAAGAGCCGACCGCTACTGTAGCCATCATCTTCATCGAACTCCGGTTCGACATCGACGATCTGGATATCGGGCCGAAGCTCCAGGGACATCGACTCAGATGTCTCGCCCGAAACGGCGACTAACTCGTACTCGCCGGCAGAGTACGTCCCACCAGTCTTGAAGACAATCTGTATTTCGACTCTTGTAGCTCCCTGTGCAACGGTTGACTGTTCGAACGTAGTACCATCTGGACCAATCAGATTGAGTTGGTCGACATCGTGATCATCAGCCAGCGTCACCACAAGGTTGGGTCCCGCGAAGCTGATTTCCTCAAATACCGAATCTGTAGACGGCGACGTAGAGGACGAACCTGTTGGGGATTCAGTCTGGTTGCCGGGACCATCGGTTCCGGAACACCCTGCTACTCCTGCAAGCAGGGCTGTTCCAGACGAAGCCAAAAGACGGCGTCGACTAATCCACCGTTCCGAATTCCGGTCATGGGATTCTGAATGTTCTCTGATCATTATAGTGACCTCCACGGGGGCCAGATACGCCACCCTGTAATCCGATCGATGAAG
The DNA here is from genome assembly GCF_000011085.1 of Haloarcula marismortui ATCC 43049. Classification (NCBI taxonomy): domain Archaea; kingdom Methanobacteriati; phylum Methanobacteriota; class Halobacteria; order Halobacteriales; family Haloarculaceae; genus Haloarcula; species Haloarcula marismortui. Next base: position 78,959 of record NC_006394.1, on the reverse strand, counting down.
AACACTGCAAGGAGGAACAGCGAGACGGGAACGCCGATCCGGAACAGCGTCGACACCAACTGGAGCACTGAGCCTTGCAGCAGGACAGTATCCGAGTCGCCGGTATAGCCGGGAGGATTGAGCCACCAGTGGCCGGGTTCGTATCGGGCCGACACACCGCCAGGGGAACGTTCAATCGTCGTCGTGACGGTTCCGTTCCCGGTCGTGTTCACCCGCTGCCCGTTGACGACGACGTAGCCGTCCCGTTCGTCGGTATTGATTGGTGCGCCGGTGTTCGCGTTCTGGAGGGTCACCCGGACGGTGACCGTATCTTCGGTCTGGTTCACCACCTCCAGAGAGAGGTTGCTCTCGTCGATCTGGATTCGAGCGAACTCATCGGCGGGCCGTTCTGCCTCAACCCCTCTGACGAGCCCCCACGCACGGACAGTCTCGGGCTGTTCGTCGGTCGTGGCCCGCGTCGCGATGCCGTAGCTGGCCGTGTACGACTCCGTGAGAACATCCAGGTGAACGTTCGACGGGAGCGTCGGCGGCGACGTCGACGTCCCGTACACATCCAGTATCGTCACGTTCCGGCGGGGCGACGGCGTCGGCCCCGTCTCGATGGGGTACGCGTTCACCTGGAGTGGATGGAGCGGTGAGTGGGCGGTCCGCTGTCCGTCGTCCGAGCTGTAGACCAGCGTATCCCAGTCCTTGTCTCGGGCTGAGTAGAACCGCCAGACACCTCGGACATCACCGTTGGGCAACTGGTAGCCGAGCCACGGCTGGTTCTTGTAAACGACGAGGCCGAGATCACCGTTCGGATACTCCGCGATGAACCCTGATACCGCGAGGTCATACTTCGTGACCTCGATGGAATCGGTTACCGTGACGGTCTCGGTCGGGTATGAAACGGAACTCTCCCAGTTGGTACAATCGCCTTCGTCGTTGTGAGCGGTACAAACTTCGACCTCCTTCCGAAGTCGGACCGAGATATTCGCCTGGAGCGTGAGCTGGTGGTCCTCGCCGGCGTATCCATCCAAGGAGTACGACAGTGCCGGCGTGTGGGAACCACCAGCCGTCGTCTCCTCGTCGCCGTCGACGAGGAGTCTCGTCTCCTCAACCTGATGGCTCTCCAGACTCCAGTAGACACGTCGATCGCCGGAGGTGTCGTCAGGCGGCACCGCCACCCGGTAATCGACGGTCCCGCGGAGCGTCCCGTCTGGAGCGACGTAAAGCGGCTGTCTAGACGACGAGAGGCGCGCTCGGGTGGACGGCTGAACGGCGAACACCTCAGTATAGGCTTCCTTGATGAACTGGTCGCTGGTGAGGTCCGCATCTGGTGGATGGATCGACACGGAGCTGTTGGTCGCCGGGAACTCCGAGTGGTCGCCACGGTTCCATCGCTCAACTGCACGCGGGGGCGAATCGAACGGGACATCGGTCCCCTCGCCAAGCTGCTCGACCGCCGACCCGTTACTCAGATTCGCACCGTCGGTCGCACCGTCTTGATCCCCCGACCACAGTTTGTGAAAGGTCTCCTCCGGAACGCCGTGGTCAGTACTATTCGGGGGATGGGCGCCCACTGGAACGGCGGCTGTCGATGCGACGAGGACGGCGGACATGACGAGTGCGAATCCTGGTGCGTGGTTAGAATCCACAACTCGTGCCACCGACCACGATGTTGTTCAGGATGAACTGGACGATCTCCGTCCCGAGGGGGGCGACGATCACGCCCCAGAGCAGGCCCTGATTCCGGACAGATTTCATCTCCTTCTTCCAGTCCGAGCGACGGGTGAACGGGATCGCCACCGTCGCGCCGAGCGCGAGGACGCCGCCGATGAGCGGCCCACCGAACTGGATGATGGTGAAGATGTTCTGGATGGTGTCGGCCATGTTCGAGTCGCAGAATGCGCTCCCCGGATCCGACTGTGCGGCCGCCGTCCCCACGAACAGGATCAGCGGGAGGAGCGCCAGCAGAATCGGGCCGATGGACCTGTGGATGATCCGAATGACGGACGTCGATTCCTCAGTACTGGCCGGCGTCTCGCCGGAGGGGACCTTAGCACACATCGTTTGTGGGAAAGGATAGCACGACCAAAAGAGGTCAGAAAATTTGAATGAATTTGTAGATCTTCAAAGTTCTCCAAGTTCTCTAGAGAAGTTCTCATTCTACTGGGATATATGCGACCGCATAGCCTGGGTCGAACTAATGTCAGACGCGGACACAGCAACCAGCGCCAGCAACTCCGACTCGGATGTTAGCGACGATGTGGCCCGAATCAATATGCGAATCCCGCAGGACAAATACGAGTGGTTACAGGAAGAACTCGACTCATTCACGAGTGATACAGGCCGATTCCAGTACCTCATCCAGTTCTATTCCGACCACAAAGAAGATGACACCGACTGCTGATCTGCGACCCACAGGGCGACTTAGACCTGCAGCGGAGCAACGATGAGAAGCGGGCAATCCTCGCCCTCGAAATAGTACTGCTTTACCGTCGTCGCGTCCTCGAACTCGTCCGCATCCTCAGGAAGGGTGATCGTGCGGGCGCTGCTGTGTTCGTGGATCGAGTAGATGCCGAGTTCGGAGAGGTCCTCACACTCGGCGGGATCCAGTTCTCTACTGACCGCCTCCAACCACGCTTCAACTGACACGGAGGACCGCTCGTCCGTATCAGTTTCACGGGGGGTACTGCGGGGACTGGCTTGTGCCATGATACATTTGCACATACTTGCGTCTTATCTACTAAATACTGACGGCCAATGACTTTCTTAAAATCTGACTATGTAACTAATGAAGTGTTTGTCTGACGCCGACCGAATACACGTTAAGAAACGCTATTCTGAGGCGTTGAGACACGCTTGGATATCAGCACCAGTCGGAAAAGTCAAAATCACGAGAGGAACGGCGACAAGCGACCACCCGACTGGATCCAACTGTGGAACCGGATTCGACGAGAGATAGGCTCCAATTCCGAGTACGACAATAGGGGTATAGAGGAGAGTCGGCGCGATCGAACCGAGTCGGATAGCGACCGTCGGAGCAGACGGGGCGTAAACGGCGTCAACGTATGGGCCACGTCGATTGACACCGAACGAGACTGATTCCGCATAGAGCCTGTGGACGGCGTAGTGTGCGGACTCATGGAGGATCCACGCTACACCACACGCGAGTAGGTAGACGCCGAATATCAGAACCGTCTCATGGAACATTGGAACTACCGTCGAACGGTTCGAAATGGGAGGACATCGCAGATAAGCCTGAAGGGTAACCGTGGCTAGCGACCTTAACCAACAAGCTCGTGAACAACGGCAGGCTGTTGGTTAACGCGGAGAGACAGTCGATACCGCTGCCGTTCCTCATTTGATCTCGATGACCTCGCCCTGGCCTTCGTGGAGTCGCTCGCGGATTTCAGTTAGTAACTCCTGCCCTTCCTCGTACAGCTCACTCCCTTCATCAAGTGACACCTCATCCGCGTCGAGTTGGTCGATAATCTCTTCGATTCGGTTCATCCGACTCCTGATGTCCGTGTCTTTTGCCATCGATTAGATCACCCCCAGCCAGAGTGCAGTAATGAGCAGCAACAGCACTAGGAGCACGACAATTGCAACCTTGTAGTAAACTGGCGACAGGCCCTCAGGCGCGGTCGCCTCTTCGACTGCCTCGGCCAGTTCCTGTTCGTGTTCGTGCTCCTGTTCAAAGGTCTCGTACGCGGCCTCAAGCTGTTGCTCAAGCGGGCCAATGTCGCTAGCCAGGAAGTCATTCCGAGACTTCGCGATGTACTCGCCGGCCGCTGTCGGTGTGATCGCGGCCATATCCGCTACCCGATCCGCGATTAGCCGGTCGTCAGTATGGCCAATTGCCGTGACGATCGGGGTGTTCGCGGTGAAGATCGCTTCCGCGACCCGCTCGGTGTTGAACGCCTGAAGGTTCGAATCGCTCCCACCGCCGCGGCCGACGATAATTGAATCGACGTCCTCGGAGCGGTCCAGATGGTGAATCCCGTTCGCGATAGACGTCGGTGCCTCTGACCCTTGGACGGTCGCATCCTTCACCAGGATGTCGACTGTAGGGTCTTGCTCGTGGATCGCGCTCTGGATGTCGTACCGAGCATCCCCTCGGAGTGAGGTCACAACACCGACCCGTTCCGGAAACGCTGGCGGGCGCTGTTTCTGCTCGTCGTCGAACCAGCCACGCTCTTCGAGCTCGCTGCGCAGTCGCTCGACCGCGGCCGCTTGGTCGCCGTCGCCGACGACGATCACTTCCCACGGCTTGAGGTCGATTTTCCCGCCTTCAGTCCAGTAGTCGATATCGCCTTCCAGGATGACCTCAGTCCCGTCCTCGAGCTCGGCGTCCATCTTCCGATAGCGGTTTGCCCAGATCATACAGGGGAGCTCGGCGTCGCCATCGGTAAGCGTGAAGTAGAGCGCTGTACTGTTCTGATGGAGATCCGTGACTTCGCCAATACAGCGGACACCGTCGAGGGCAGGCGCATCCTCGACGACCGAGGCGATTCGGTCGTTCAGCTGTGACACGCTGAGGACGTCTCCTGCCTCAGGCTCGACCGCCTGCCGTTCAGTATCCGGTGCGTCCGCCATCTTCGTTTCCTAACTTCTGTACAGGAACCTCAAAAAGCTACGTTCGAGTGACGGGCTTGGCTGCGTTACGCAGGCCTACAGGTCGCGGGGCTGGACCGTCTTCCGGTCGTTGGACTCGGCACGCTCTGCGGCGTCGTCGAGCAGTTCGGCGACCTCCTCGTTGAGCGTGTCGTAGAAATCTGCCGAGACGTTGTTGTCCGAGAGTGCGTCCTTCACGGCTGCTTTGACGATTAGGTCAGACATTCCATCGCGGAATTCACCTGTCCACTATATAAAGGTTCGAAGTTTTCACGCGATATCCCGACCCAGTCAAGCCAAAATCGCCTCGGGGTACCAGAGAGAACATATGCCACCCCTCAAAATAGAGAACAGACGGATGCACGATCTAACTGGGTTCCAGCGGGACATCTTGTATGTAACGGCCGGGCTCAAGGAACCACACGGGCTCGCAATCAAAGACGAACTCGACGACTACTACGAACAGGAGATCAACCACGGGCGCCTCTATCCGAATCTCGACGACCTCGTCGACAAAGGACTGCTCGAGAAGGGTGAACTCGACAGGCGGACGAACGTATACACAGTTACACAGCGCGGTCAGCGTGAAATAGAGGCACGTCGTGAGTGGGAAACCCAGTATCTGGGAACCGTGGACTCAGGGACTGCATAGCGTTCTATCCAAGTGGGTGCAGTAATCGAACAATCAAGTTCTCGTTTCAACGAAATACATCCGAGGGCTCGTTACGATCCATCCGCCAATAGGTTATCGACGAGGCGGGTGAACCGGTCGATCATCCGATCGGACAGCGAGGGGGAGATCTCTTCGAGGAGGCGAGCGGTCTCAGTCCGCTCGGCTGCGACCAGCGTCACGTGATTATTGACATCTCGGTGTTTCTCGATGAGATTCTGTTCCGTCAAATGATCCAAGTGCCACTCAAGGGTTCCCCGAGCAATCCCGAGGGACTCTGTGACAGCGTTCGGGCTGGATGTTCCCTGTTCGAGAACACAGAATAAGATGTCGCGTGCTGTTTCCCGGCGAAGGACAGCGATTGCTCCCCGCTCCCACGCATCATATTCCGGTGTGTAATAGTGGGTCCGGCCATAGAGAGGTAGGTTGACCACTCTCTCTTGATTCTGGAGTTTCCTGAGATGGTACTGTACCTGTCCTGGTGCGAGGTCGAGTCTCCGCGTGAGCGCGTTGAAGTGTTCTCCAGGGTGGGTGGCAATATACTCGTGAATTCGGTCACGTTGGTGTGTCATGTATCGAAGTTGGTCTCGTTCGAAATGGTTCGGGAGTGATAGACTGCAGCAATAACGAGCGCTACAAGAATGACATCAAGCCCGTGTTCGAGGAGGTGATGCTCGGCTTGTGAAAACAGGCCTACGATGGAGATCCCCGCAACCGCAGAGCGTCCAAGAAGGGCAGCCAATGCAGCGACGATTAACAGATATGGACGGGATTGGCGTTGAACGAACGCGCCGATCGCAAGTCCCAGAAGTACCGCTGTACCCGCAGCCGCGGCGGTGATCACCACGAGCAACGGAAGGGACTGCGAACCGGTAAACCCGCTATGGAGTGGGACAAATCCCGCCATGTGGGCTGAATTTGAAACGCAGTTACCTGAGAACGTCGATTCGAGTTACTCCGGATGTTAGAATTGTAGAGAGTGGTTGGTGGTTCCAAACCTCTTCAGAGGGAGCAGTACCCAGATGCGAACCCAAGATTGTCTCACTTTTTTGTCCTTCACTATCACGACATACACGTATGTCCTCGTTCTCAGATCGTGCGCTCCTGACGGCGGTCGTCGCGGATGTCACGCTGATTCTCGGGTACGCCATCAGTGCGGTTCATCCTGACCGTCGAGTGTGGCCCATCGGTGACAGCTCTTGGCGGTGGTGGTTCAATTGGTCAGCGCTCTCCGTCGTGTTCGCTGGGTTTCCCGTGCTGGGCGCGCTCGATCGGGACTCCTTCATTTTCACCGAACGTTGGAGCAAACTCACGGGTAGCGGTATCGCCGCACTCGGGATGGGATTTGCCCTCTCAGCACTCTTCGAACTTGGGTGGATGGAAAGCAGTGGAAGAGAAGGGGAACTTCGGACGAACGGTATCTACCAGTACACGCGCAACCCTCAGAGCGTGGGATTCATTACGTTCATCGTCGGCGCGATCATTGCAGTGAACTCCCGGAAACTGGCTGTACACGGCATCTTGACCATCCTCGTGTACGCACTGTTCCCGTTTGCCGAAGAACCGTGGCTGCGAGAGCAGTATGGCCAGGAATACGAGCAATACCGCAAGCGGGCCCCCCGATTTATCGGGTGGAACTTGGTGAAGAAGCTCATCACCAGATAGTCTACTACCGACCTTGAGCGGGGATTCAAGAACTCTACCAGAACCGCCTTTTCCGTTGGCTTCCTAACTGTCGTCAATGACTGATGAGAGAGGTATCCCTCGCAGAGAATTCCTCAAGTCGGCCGTCGCTATCGGAGGCGCAGCGGCATTCAGTGCCTGTTTAGGCCGTGAAGATGTTGACGTCCCAACAGGGCCGGATGATCTCTCGTCGTATCCACAACGTCAGCACGCTTGGAATGAGGCCCTCCCACGGGACGACCACGGGAACGTCGTCGCTCCGAGCCATCGTGTGCTCCTCTATCTAAATTACCGACGAGACGGGCCCCCGAACGAAGACGACCGTGACCAAGTTGAAACAGCTCTCCGTGGGATCGAACACGCCTACGAGCGAAGCGGGGGCGGGTTATTGCTCACGGTGAGTTATTCTCCGGCATACTTCGACCGATTCGACGAATCGCTTCCCGAAGACGTTGACCTCCCTGATCCAGAAGCACTTGCGCCGTTTGAGGATCCCGAGTTCGATACGCCCGATGCAGTCGTCCATCTCGCGAGTAACACGGCACAGGTGGTGCTCGGTGCCGAAGAAGCCCTCAAAGGGAACAAATCAACCCTCAACGGTGTCGATCAGCCTGACGCTACACTGACCGATGTTTTCTCAATCGCCGACCGGCGGACGGGCTTTATTGGGGACGGGTTGCCGGCGGAGAATGCTGACGATGCAGAGGGTGTTCCGGCAGATAAGGTCCCAGAGGACGCGCCGCTGTTTATGGGATTCAAATCGGGATTCAAAAAGAACCAGGCCAGTGAAGATCGCGTGACAATCCAGTCGGGGCCGTTCGCCGGTGGAACGACCCAGCACATCTCCAAGCTCCAGCTCAATCTCAATCAGTGGTACAATCAGGACGATCGCTGGCAGCGTGAGGCGAAGATGTTCTGTCCGTACCACGCCGAGAACGACGTAATCGAGGGCGCTGGAGACAATCTCGGAACCAGCAGCAAAATCGACGACTGTCAGCCAACGGATGAGACGGCCCGCGAGATGGGCGTCGTCGGTCACTCCCAGAAATCCGCCCGCGCTCGCGATGACGATGACTCGCCTCTCATCCTTCGGCGCGACTTCGATTCTACCGACGGTGAAACCGCCAGCCTCCACTTCCTTGCGCTCCAGCGACGGATCACCGACTTCGTCGACACGAGAGAAGCGATGAATGGCACTGACGTCACCGAGCAGTCGGCCGTCGGTCAGCGAAACAACAACGGCATCCTGCAGTACATCCGAACGGAGCGTCGCGGTAATTTCCTCGTCCCCCCACGGTCGTTGCGTTCGCTGCCGCCTGCGCGACCGGTCGAGAACGCACAGGAGGTGACGCATGAATCGTCGTGACGTGCTTCGGGCGGTCGGGGGCACGTCACTCGTGGGGCTCGCGGGGTGTACCGGCCTGTTTGAGACGCGGTCAGCGCGGGCACCACCGCTCCCCGAGAACCGCCCGGACGCAGTCTACTATCCGACCCACTACGAGGGCATGAAAATGCCCGGAATGAAGGAACAGGGCGGGTACAGTTGTGCGCTCACGTACTCGTATGCGCACCGGTTCTGGCTGATGAAGCCGAATGGGATCACGAAGGTCGAGATTCAATCCGAAGATTCGATTCACCTGATGCCGGTCGTTTGGGAGACACAGACGGGGATCATCCCACCCGATATCAATCCACAGCTCACGATTACACAGGACGGCGAGCAGGTCGACCAGTTCGCACCGTGGCCGATGCTCTCCCAGCCGATGGGGTTTCACTTCGGCGATAACGCACAGCTCCAGGGCGACGGCACATACACTGTCGAGGTCAGCATCGGCGGGCCGTCGACGCGACGGACGGGGTCGCTGGCCGAGAATCAGGGGAACGCCTCGTTCACGTTCGAGTTCGAATTCAGCGAATCGACGCTCAACGAGATCTCGTATACGGACATTCCCGACGACAGAGAAGGCACGAAGGGTGCTGTCGACCTGATGGACATGGAGATGTTACCGAGTTCGCAAGTGCCGACACCGGACGCGCTCCCGGGGGACGTTCGTGGCTCGGGGACGAGTGGGGACGCGAAGTTCGTGGTTACGATCCTCGAAGACGCGTCACGTTTCGGTGGGGACGAGGAGCAGAGGTATCTCGCTGTTTCTCCGCGCACACCCTACAATCGAACGATGCTGCCGATGATGTCGCTTTCGGGAACACTGCACCGTGACGGGATGTCAGTGTTCGACGGAATTCTACAGGCAACCATCGATCCAGAGCTCCGCTATCACTACGGAGCGACGGTCGCAGATGTACAGACGGGAGATGAGCTGACGATCACGGTCGATTCGCCCCCACAAACAGCTCGCCATGAAGGATACGAGACAGCCTTCGTTGATATGCCAGATGTGCAGGTGACGTTGTAGTTCCAAAGGTGTCTTTAGAATTCCAACCGAAGCCAAATCTATGGAAGAGAAGCACCTCCTACTGGCGACGTTACTTGGCGTTGTCTCACTCCTGGTACTCACCGGATTCGTCGTTCGCTTAGCGTAGACAGTCACAGAATGGCCGAGGCTGGCAGTTACAGAAACCCCCGGTTGACGACAGCGAGGTCGACTCAATGAATCTACCAAACATAGTATCTCAGAGGAGAACATGAATCGGAGAACGTTTCTCAAACAGGGGACTGCTCTCTCGGGGGGCCTGGTACTGTCTGGTTGCCTGGGGCGGCTCGGATTCGAGACGCAGTCTGCATGGCGTGATCCACCGATCGTGGAGGATCGACCTGACGCGGTCTACTATCCGGCAATCATCGAAGGGATGGGAATGTACGGAACGACGACGGCAGGCAGTCTCGGATTTGCACTGATGCACTCCTTCCCGCACCGTTTCTGGAACCTCACTGGCTCACGAAAGACGAAAGTCGTCGTTCAGTCGGATGATTCGGTGCATCTGATGGCGAGTGTCTGGGACACCGAGACGGAGACGATCCTCCCGGTCGACGTCTCTGTCGAAATCAGTAACAGCGACGGTCGAGTGTCCTCGACCAACCTCTGGCCGATGATCTCGCCGAATATGGGGTTCCACTACGGCGACAATATCGCTCTCCCGGGGGAAGGACAGTACGATGTGACGCTCCAGGTTGGCCCGTTGCAGACAGCTCGTACGAGTCCATTCAACGGGCGATTTACAGAGGGACAGTCTGCCACGATGCAGTTCACGTTCGATACGGATGAGACGTACAATTTGGAGATTCGCCGGTTAGGGGACAAAGCAGGCACCCGTGGGACAGTCGATCTAATGGATATGGAAATGATTCCTGAACCGGTCGTGCCGACAAAATCCGAGCTTCCCGGTCGACTACTCCACGAAGGGCAATCCGGTGACGCAACGATGCTGGTTGCTCTCGTTGACGGTGACCATCGGTTTAGTGATACTGAAGGACCCTTCCTAATCGTTTCTCCACGCACACCCTACAATCGCGTGATGCTTCCGAGGATGGCTCTTTCAGCAACACTCGACCGTGGAGGGGATACAATCACACAAGGGACACTCCAAGCGTCCCTTGATCCTGACCTCGGGAGTTTCTATGGGATGGGTATTGATGAACTCAAGACTGGCGATACGGTCAGAATCACTGTAGAGACACCACCCCAACTGGCGCGCCACGACGGCTACGAAACCGCGTTTCTCGACATGGACCCGATTGAGTTCACTGCCGAGTGATCTTTCTGGTTGAGTTCTGACCTTAGTGTGCGATCCGTTGTTCTCTCGAAACCACCAGAATCAGGGTAGATATGGGGGCGTCGCTCCTGGAAGTGAGAGAATCCAGAGGCTAATAACGGTGTACCCGATCATCACACCGATGAACGGGTACTGGCTCCGGATTGCGACGAGACGACTCGAGAAGAGTTCGTAGGCGGTCGCGTGCGCTGCCCAGATAGCGAGGAGATGCCCGATGAGCACGTAGGCGATACTCAAACCCTCGAACCACCCAGGTGGAGACAATGTCAGGGGATTCGCTGGGGGCGACAGTGGAGAGAGAATTGCCATGCCTAGAGCCGGACTGAGGGATACAGCCAGTCCGGTGTAGTGGGCGAGGTGATATCCCGCTGCGATGGCCAATAGCGAGGGTGCAAACCGAAAGGCGATACGTTTCGCTGTGATGTATGTCCCGGTCCGTCGCCGAGAGAGTACGCCCGCATACCAATACGCGGCGAAGAAAACGACGTAGCCACTGACGAAAAGGAGTGTGTAGATGAGGATCGCACGAATCTGTACGGCTCCCACTCCAATATTGGAGAGGCTGACGAGTGCCTCGGTAGTTGCTGCGCCCGTCTGCGTCGTGATGAAGCCGCTGTACGTGAGCTCCCAAATCAGCGCAATGACGAACGCAACATCGGAGGTGTCCGTGATTAAGTCTGAGTCAGTCAGGTCGCTACCGGGCAGTTTTACAGTGAGCTTCCCGTCCCGCCGTTTTACAGGGGCGACAGCCCCGAAAAATCGGAACAGGACGGATAACGGATCTGCGTTCTCGAACCACGCGTCAGGACCGAAGAGTACTGCGCCTGCGATTGTGACGGCACTGTAGCCGAGGATCGCAAGCGAAAGAATTGACGGAATCGTGCTGACAGGGAAAATCACCTCAATCCACACAAGGAGTAATAGGCCACCGACAGCTGGCCATCGGGCTAATTCTCTTGGATACGTTCTGTGTCCAGCTGGGAGAAGCGAGACGATCCCTCGCCAGGGGTTCAGTGCTGGCCAAACGTTCCCTCCAAGATACGTAAGCATCGGCAAGCCCGCTCGAACGACGACAAATGTGACGAGAATGGTGAAGCTTGCTGTCGGGAGCTGCGGTCCGGTCAGTCCGAGATACACTGCCAGTCCAAGGACGACAATCCCAAAACTACGTCCGATCCATCGAATCGGTGTCCACCAGTCGTCGACCGTCGGACCGGGGAGTGACCAGTTGTGGAGATAGCGGATAAAGGCTCGATCAGTAACGAAGCTCGCAAGTAGGGCAGAGGCGCCGATCGTGGCGCCGCCAGTGGCAAGATACAGCCATCGGGGAACGGCAAGGGTATCCCGAGGCTGCTTCGAGAGCGTCATCCCGTTACCGGCAGCGACTGTTTCGGTAAACAGCGTCAGTATCGAGACCCAGAGTACAAACTGTACGAAGAGTCTGAGCTTCGTGTTCGAGACGACCCAATGACGAAGCCTCGACCCTGGACCTGACTCTATGTGTACCTCTTCGCTTGCCCCGGTGTTCGTATCTGAGTCAGGCAAAGATAGCATACATGAATAGAAGACCGAAGTACAGGAGCACGAGGGCTCCAAGCGCTTTCAGACGGAGTGTACGCAACTCGTCTTCTTCGTCTGCTCGGGCAGAGAGGAATGCGTCCTCCTCGTCGTCATCCAGCTCTTGGGGATGTTCTAAGCCTTTGTGGAGGACGAGGCGGTCGGTCGTCGGGAACGGATGCCCACAGTAATCACACTCCCCTGCAGGTGAGTCACGCCGTGGAACCGTAGTGCCTTCGTATGACATACTCTCGAAAGCTGTTATTCGGCCGTAGGCCAGTCAGCGTTGAAACCGTTCTGGTTCGACGTTCGAACTTCTCCGCTCGCGTATCGACCTACGTGGCGTCATCAATGGCCAGAATGGTCGGTTACAACAGATCTGCTAGCGAAGAACGAAGTTGTCCAAACGCTCCCTTTGACAGCGTGGAAGTAGTCTTTTGTTCAGAGTGGTTGTCTTCGACTGGAGACTGACTCTCCGTTTCTCGCTCTTCTTCGTAGGCGTCGCAGTAGATGCACATAAAAAAGAGTAGGCAGAGCGTCTCTATAAAACCATTTGACCGTAAGATGGGATAGCGCGGAGAATCGGGACTAAGCAGTATTACCAGCTTCAGACTGTGAGGTTATACCGCACCAATATTAACTAACGGCTGAATTACAGCCATTTTCTATTAACTATAGGGGTATCAATAACAGCCGATTTATTATATCGTGAAGCTCAACTCGAGATAATGAGCGATTCCGAAGACACGGATTCAACCTTCACGGGAGCGAGTCCATGGCCACTCTTTGTCGCTATTGGATTTGCTCTCTCGGAGGTCGGTGTCGTTCTCGGCCTTCGTCCTGTCTCTGTTGCGGGACTGTTGTTGTTCGTCGGATCTGTTGCTGGCATTCTCACAGAGGCGGAGTATATTACTGAACCAGCGAAAGCAGCAGGTGTTCAAGGATTCGTCCTCTTCGGCATCGGTATCTTGCTGATCACACAGAACCAGACCGGGACGACAATCCGCGGTCAATCGATTGCGATCGCTGGTATCCTGTGTCTCGTTGGTGCACTTGTCTGGGTAGGCTTCGTTCGAAGGAAGACCCGCGCAACGGTATCGACAGCAGAGACGTCGGAAACAACATCTGATTGAGTTTCAGTAACAAACTATCGATGGAATTCGATAACACGAAAACGGTAATCGCGTTCGGGGTCCTGCTCACCCTCATAATTGGTGGGACGATGATGAGTCCGACGAGCAAAAGTACAGTCATGATGGTGAGCGTCGGCCTCGTCGTGTTTGGAGTCTTTACGCTCTTCCTCGAGGTCAAACACGGTGAGTATCGAGCAAACCATACTTAGGTCTGCATTTGAGATGAGACAACGGCCGAGTTAATAATATAGGGCAAAGTATTTATTAGGTATTGGCAGAAAATGGGTGTTTTATAGCAGTCGATTTAATAAATGTGTAGTGGCTAGGGGAGAGTGATGACCTCCCCCGACGACGATTCCCACAACAGGAGTGGTGAGCCACCGGATCGCGCCCACGAACACGAAGAAGGGTCCCACGAGCATAGTCACACGCATGACCACGACCACAGTGATCACGAACACGCCCAACACACAGAACAGGGCGTCGACGACGTTTCTCCACCCATAGACCAAGGGGACGTTGCACAATTCGCGGTCCCGGAGATGGATTGTCCATCCTGTGCAGGAAAGGTAGAGAACAGCGTCGAAAAACTGGACGGAATCCGCAGCGTCGACCCGCAAGTGACGAAAGGGACGCTGACCGTTTCATACGACGGCGAACAAACGAGTGCCACCGCGATTGCTAATCGGGTCGAAAAGGCCGGGTACACCGTGGAGGACACCGGCGAAGTGTCCTCGAAATTCACGGTTCCGGAAATGGATTGCCCGTCGTGTGCTGGCAAAATCGAGAACGCTCTCGAGAGGGTCGAGGGAATTACAACATTCGAAACCCAGCCGACGACCGGAACCGTCGTCGTCACGTACGATTCTTCGAGGACTGGAGAAGCCGATATCATCGGCGCTATCGAACGTGCCGGGTACAAGGTTACAGACACGTCGAGCGACGAATCAGGACGGCAGGACCCGACTGAGGAACGCGAGAGCATCTGGACGAGTCCACGAGCACTCAAGACGTGGATCAGCGGTGGATTCGTCGCTCTCGGCTTGCTCTTCGAGTTCTTCCTGACCGGGCAGAATGTACAGCTTGCAAGCCTTCTCGGAACGGAGCTGCTCGTCGCCGACGTACTGTTCCTCGTTGCCGTCGCGTCCGGTGGTCAGGAGATCTTCCGCAACGGCTACTACTCCGCTCGGAATCTGAACCTCGATATCGACTTCCTGATGTCGGTGGCTATCCTCGGAGCACTCGTTGCGAGCCTCGCCTTCGGTGAGGCGCTCTACTTCGAGGCGGCCACCCTCGCGTTCCTGTTCAGTATCGCCGAGCTGCTGGAGCGGTACTCGATGGATCGCGCTCGGAACTCGCTCCGGGAGTTGATGGACCTCTCACCGGATGAGGCAACCGTCAAACGGGACGATACCACGGAGACAGTTCCTGTCGACGAGGTCGCTGTCGGCGACGTGGTCGTCGTCAAACCGGGGGAGAAGATCCCGATGGACGGAACCGTCGTCGACGGTGAAAGCGCCGTCAATCAGGCACCCATCACAGGCGAAAGCGTACCCGTCGACAAGACGATGGGAGATGAGGTATACGCCGGCACGATCAACGAAGAGGGCTATCTTGAGGTAGAGGTTACCTCTGAAGCCGGTGATAACACGCTCTCGCGAATCGTGGAGATGGTCGAGGATGCCCAGTCGAACAAGACCGAGCGCGAGCAATTCGTCGAACGCTTCTCAACGTACTACACGCCAGTCGTCGTTGCCTTCGCCATTTTGACGACGGTGGGAAGCCCGTACGTTCTCGGCACGACCTGGCCCACGGCCGTCGTCTACGGGTTGACGTTACTGGTACTGGCCTGCCCGTGTGCGTTCGTCATCTCGACACCCGTGTCCGTCGTGTCGGGAATTACGAGCGCCGCGAAGAACGGCGTCCTGATCAAGGGCGGCAACCACCTCGAAGCGATGGGGGCCGTCGACGTCGTCGCCTTCGACAAAACGGGGACGCTCACGAAAGGTGAGCTCACCGTCACTGACGTCGTTCCATTAAACGAAAATTCGGAGGAAGACGTCCTCCGGTGTGCCCGCGGGCTCGAACAACGGAGCGAACATCCCATCGGCGAGGCGATCGTCGCTGAGGCCGGCAGCATGGGAGTCGCCGAGCGCGAGATCGATGATTTCGAGAGCATCACCGGCAAGGGCGTCCGGGCCGACCTCGACGGGACGCCCCACTTCGCTGGCAAGCCGGGGCTGTTCGAGGAGCTGGGATTCGACCTATCACACGTCCACGCGACCACTGACGGCGGTGTCGTCACCCAGACAGCTCGGCAGATATGCGACCGGAACAACTGCCTCGACCTTCTCGACGAGACCGTTCCCGAACTCCAAGCAGAAGGGAAGACCGTTGTCCTCGTTGGAACCGAAGACGAACTCGAAGGCGTCATCGCAGTCGCCGACGAGATCCGACCCGAAGCGAAGCGAACAGTGACGCGACTCAAGCAACTCGGCGTCTCCCGAACGGTGATGCTGACGGGTGACAATGAGCGGACTGCCCGCGCGATCGCCGAACAGGTCGGCGTCGACGAGTACCAGGCCGAATTACTCCCCGAGGACAAGGTGACGGCGATCGAGGAGCTCGTCGAGGAGTACGACGGCGTTGCGATGGTCGGTGACGGCATCAACGACGCACCGGCGCTCGCCACCGCCACAGTCGGCGTGGCGATGGGGGCTGCCGGGACTGATACCGCATTGGAGACCGCCGACATCGCCTTGATGGGTGATGACCTCGCAAAGCTCCCGTACCTCTACGAACTCGCACACGATGCGAACGGGGTCATCCGACAGAACATCTGGTCGAGTCTCGCTGTCAAAGCCGGGCTGGCAGTCGCAGTCCCGTTCGGATACGTCCCGATCTGGCTCGCCGTCCTCGCTGGCGATGCCGGAATGACGACGGCCGTCACCGGGAACGCGATGCGACTCTCTCGAATCACGCCGGAGACAGACACCGAAACCAGCGCTTCGGAGGGGTAAGATGGGTGCAGAGAATGAGGGAAACGCAACATCCCATACGGAGGCAGATCAGCAACGATACCCGTTCGGACTCTCGTCTCCGCAGTTTGCCGTCCTCGTTGTGCTCATTGGGCTCATCGGGCCCGGTTTGTTGGTATACACCTTCGAACAGGCGAACCTCTCTGCAGTTGCTGACCTCGTGTGGATCGTCGGCTATGGCACAACCGTATTTGTGGTTTGGTTCATCTGGCTTCGTCCGCTCGATTTCGCGGGCTCCTCCGCCCAAGATACATCACTCTCCGAAGAATCGGAGCGGTCCAAACCAGAACCGGAGGGAGCCGATGAGGAGATTACCTCTTCGGATAGCACTGAATCAACGGCGCAGGATTCGATGGTGACGAGTGAAGACGGGGCCCAGGAATCTACCCAGGAACAACCGGAATCCTCAGATTCGAAATAGAACCCCCTCTAATGTGAACTTATGACCCTTCACGAGCATACTGATGAGGAGACCGCAGAGCACAACCTCCCGTCTAAATCAAGTGGCAGTACGCGTCGGCTTGCGCTCGTCGCGGTCGTCAATTTCTTTGGATTCGTCATCGAACTGGCTGGTGGACTCCTGTTCGGGTCGGTCGCGCTTATCAGCGACGCACTCCACATGCTGTTCGATATGCTGGCGTACGCGATGGCGTTCGGCGCGAGCTACACCGCCGAACGGTTCGAGGGTGGCGAGGCGTGGTCGTACGGTCTCCACCGACTGGAGCCGGTTGCGGCCTTCCTGAACGGCGTCTTGCTCCTTCCAATGGTCGGATACATCGTCTGGGAGTCCTACCAGCGGTTCCTTGAGCCAGTGGCGATCAATCCCGAGTTGACGCTGATCATCGCTACGGGTGGCCTGCTGGTAAACATCGGCTCCGTGTACGTGTTGCAGGGTGGTGAGATGAGTCTCAACGAGCGCGGGGCGTTCTACCACCTGCTCGGTGACGCCGGTGGCTCTGTTGCGGTAATCGTCTCGACCGCCGCCGTCGCAGTGTTCGATCTCCCCATCGCAGACCCTGTGGCGGCCGTACTCATTGGGCTGCTGGTGCTCGCGTCGGCCGGGAACGTCCTCCGGGAAAGCACCTCGATCCTGTTGGAACGGAGCCCGGTGTCGTCCGAAGAACTCCGGGATGAATTGACGACACTCGATGGCGTCGACCAGATTGAGGATCTCCACGTCTGGCAAGTCTGTAGTCAACTCACCGTCGCAACCGTCCGACTGACAGATACGTCGACCACACTCGAGGAGCAACGGAGAATCCAGTCACGGGTTCACGACTATCTCACGAATCGAGGAATCGACCACGCAACCGTGGAGCTCGTCGGGCGTACCGATCCCGATACTGACCCTGTCGGTACGACGAATCACTCCCACTAACGATGTCCCACACAGCACCCGATCAAATGTTCGAGGTGTTGGACGAGACGAACGAGAACCTCATTGCGATTCGCGTCGGGAAGGGCACGCGAACAGGCTATCAAGAGCTGTACTCACTCCTCGTCGAAAAGAGCGATAAGCACGGGTACATCCACGTGTACGAGGAAGTTCCGAACTGGACGTTCAGGGCGTTTCTCACACACCTCCACGGGGTGGTTCCCGATCTCCGGTACGGCCCTGAGTTCGATATCGACCGGTACGCCGCAGTCGGCGATACACGATGGGCAAAACTCCTGTTCGACTGGTGGTATGCAATCCGACCGATCTGGCCAGTCGCCCCCAACGAAATGCGATATTTCGACATCAAGAAACGCGAGCGAGCTCTCGACTGGCTTCGAGAGGAAATTTAGTTACGAATACGATCAACTCCGCCGACGACAATGAGGAGTGTAGAGACAAGCGTCAGTCCAAGTTGTGGTTCCCGGAACCAGAATGGCGTTGACGGAACGACTGCCCGAAGCCCGACCAGCAGTAGTGAGAGAACCGGCACGCCGGCGTCAGGGCTGTCGACGCTGCTTCCGTTAGTCGTGTACTTCGGGGCTCCGACAGACTCACCGTAGGGCAGTCGGTCGGCTTCGTATGGGATACGCTCTGTTCGAACGCTCCAGACGACAGTCCCGGATTCGTCGACCTCTACGAGTCGCCGGTTGAGCGTGTCGGTGATAAGCGTGTTTCCGTTCGGGAGGCGATCCGCATCCCGGGGCCAATCGAGCTCGACACCCGCTGCCCGATCAAGAGCCCACGCTGGCTCCCATTTACCGCCCTCCGTTCGATGCAGTTCCACGACTCGGTCGTTCTCGCTGTCGGCAACGAGGACGGCACCATCCCCGAGCCACTGGGGGTTGTGCTGGTGGTTGAGCACGTCGGGGTCACCGCATCGAATATCGCCATCATTGTCATAGTCGTTCAACTGGCCGGATTTCCGGCAATTGGCATCGTTCGAATCGGTCGTATCCTCATTGATAACCTCAACGACGCCCTCGCCGCGCTCGATAACGAGTAGCTGGTTGGCATTCCGTACTGAGACGAGATAGCGCCCAGAGCCGATGACGTCCACGTCGTTGATGTGCAGCCAGTCGGTCGTCGTCGGATCTTGTGGGGCGTCGTAGAACGAACTCGCATTCCACTGCCACGTGACTTCGCCGTTCTTGACAGTAAAGATACGCTCGTACTCCATATCGGTGACCAAGTATTCTCCCGATTCGAGTCGTTCGACATCGTGGACTTCGCTGTTCTTGTTCGTTCGCACCGGGAAGCTATACTCCGAAACCACCTGCAGGTCTTTCCCGGGGTCAATGACTCGGAATCCCGTTCGGGTACAGGGAGACTCGTACGGTCCGCACGAAGCGTACCCGCTGTCCATGAACCCGGCTAACACTGTTCCGTTCTCCGTTTGTGTGACGTCAAAATAGCTATCAGCACTCGATTCACGCCAGGTAGTGTTCGTCCCGTTGAGAAGATAGACGCTGCCGTATTCGTGCCAGCCTGGGCCACCCCCCTGAGACCCGACCAAGGTTCGGGACGTCTGGTCTGTCTCCGAAGCCGTCCCAATCGCAGGGGCGAGCATTGCACTGCTAACAAGCGTGAGAACGAACAGAACAACGCCGAAAAGGATTAGGTAGCTACCCCGACGGAGATCAGGAACGGCAACATTCGGAACGGGGTTCATTTCTGGATATACAGCGAGTACATGATGACCGCGAGGCCAAGGGCGACGAACAGGCTGTTGATGAGCACGCCGAGGGCCAATCCGACAGAAAAGAACTGGTTGGCCACGCCAGTTAGAATTGCCCCGAGTGTGATGATACCGAACCCGACACCAAGGACACGTAGCGAATCCGCACCCGTACGTCGATAGGCTTTAAATGCAATATAGGTAATCCCGCCACCGAGAAGCAGGATTACGAACTTGACGACTGCAATCGCCGTGATGACGCCGTTCATACTTCGTCCCCCATCATCGACCAGATATCTGCAAGCCGTTCGTCTGTAGATTTCGGCGGCCGATCGACGCTCACCGAAAACGTACCTGTGTCGTCCATAGAGATCGTGACGTCCTCGAACGACCGCTCGTAGTAGGTAACCCGTCCACCTCCGGGGTTGATCGTCTCCTGTTCTCGAACGAGGGAAGCGGAACTGAGGAGTTCTAATTTTCGATACAGCGTCGACTTGGGGATGTCACATGCGTCGAGGAGTTCGTTCGCAGTCATTGGTTCGATAGTTTCCTGGAGAATAGCCCGACACGCGGGATCATCCAGCGCATCAAGGACATCCTGTACCTCCGGAGTGTCCTCGGACGACACTGAATCATCTCCCATTATTCGATAATACGTGGTCCTCGGGATATGGTGTCCGATTGCTGGAGAGGCATCCCATTGGTCCCACGAACTCAGTCGGGATCGTGGTTCCAGAGTCATGACGGTCGATCCATCGAAAGAGGGGAGACATGGTGACACAATTATGAATCGTGCTGAATTTCGAGTCGTTGTTCGCCTGCGTCTGTGATCTCGTAGAGACCCCTCCCCAGTGGAACAATACAGCCCTCACTATGGAGGTGAGCACACGTTTGGTCAATGGTGATCGGGTGTCCATCGACGGCGTTAGTGATCTCCATCACATGGCACGGTGACTCATCAACGAGCAGCTCCAATATCTCGACCTCGGTCTGTATTGAGAACTCGCTCATGGTAAATATCGTATCATGACCCACTCAGTAGCTGGATTTCGCCCGGCAGGGGCTATCCGGTCAGTCATACTGCGCGTACACCTCGAGAAGCTCTTGGTATCGATTTCGGATCGTGACTCGACTGACGTGGGCGACCTCACTCACCGTCTCCTGTGTGAGCTGTTCGTTCGTGAGGTGGGTCGCAGCATACAGAGCGGCAGCCGCCAACCCGGCTGGACTCTTTCCACTGTGGACGGCATTATCTGTAGCTACCTCAAGCAGTTCTCGAGAGCGCCGTTCTGCTTCGTCGCTCACGTCGAGCGATGACGCGAATTGTGGAATATATTGCATGGGATCCTCCGGCTCGATCTCCAGCCCAAGTTCTCGGGACAGATATCGGTACGCTCGCTGGATCCGGATTTTCTCGACACGGCTGACATCGGCGAACTCCGTCAGCGGCCGTGGCATTCCGTGCTGTCGAGCAGCCGCATACAACGACGCCGTCGACATACCCTCGATCGAGCGACCGGGGAGCAGGTTCTGCTCCACAGCACGCCGGTACAGGACGCCTGCAGTTTCCCGAACCGATTCAGGAAGTCCCAGAGCGGACGCCATGCGGCTGATCTCCCCGAGCGCTTGCTTGAGATTCCGCTCGTGAGCATCCTTCGTACGGAACCGCTCGTCCCACGTCCGGAGGCGCTGTAATTGAGCACGTTTGCGACCAGAGACAGCCTGTCCGTAGGCATCCTTGTCCTGCCAGCCGATAGTCGTACTCAGACCCTTATCGTGCATCAGCTGCGTCGTCGGAGCCCCGACCCGACTCTTTTCATCGCGTTCCTCTGAAGTGAACGCACGCCACTCAGGACCGTGGTCGATTGGATTATCTTCAAAAACCAACCCACAGCTTTCGCAGGTCGCCTCACCGCTGTCGCTAGTCCGTGTAATATGACCCTGACACTCGGGACAGATGTTGTCGTTGGCAGACTTCACCTCGCGGTCGCGTTCATCTATTGACCGTTCCTGGGTATGTTCTTGAGCCATCATACTATTGGCATATAGGGGTTTTCCCTACAAACCGTGTGTCTTCTTAACAGTATCATGAGACGGCTCCTCAATGAATAGCAGGCGGTGTCCCACTCGCTGGGAATCCGGCTTAACACTTTGTCTCCAAGACATCAACTCGTCACACCGCAAGTCAACGTCCCTACCCAATATTATGTCTCAAGCCCGACTCCGCAGGCACGATATACGAACCGCGATTTCAAGGATTCCGGTCGAGTACAGGCATATCGCCAGTTTGACGCTACTAGTGACGTATATTGTGATGCTTCTTGGAGCCTACACCAGTGCAATCGGTGCTGGACTTTCCTGTCCCGATTGGCCGACCTGCTACGGGACGTGGGTCCCCTTCCTTCAACCCGAGATCATTGCTAACTCGCCATACTCTGCACTCCAAATCTTCGCTGAGTGGGCTCACCGTGGACTGGCGATGACGGCCGGGGTTCTGATCGTCGGCACGACCCTTGGAGCGTGGGTGACACACCGTAATACCCCGATTGTCAAATGGTCGGCCACGGCCGCTCTCGTCCTCCTTCCGTTACAGGTTATCCTCGGAGGATTGACCGTCACGGAAGATCTCCAACCGACCATCGTGACGACGCATCTGGGCGTGGCAATTCTCATTCTCCTCTGTCTCCTGACGACCTGCCTCGTCGCATATCTCCGCCGCTGATGACCCCTTGCGTATAACACAATGCCACAGATACCGACGATTCAGCTCACTATGAGAGCAGAACACGGAGCCTATGAAATCTACACTTGGAGTAGTGATCACGAATGACTGCCCATACCTGCCCGATCTGTACAGATCAATTCGAAACAGCTGGAGCAGCGCGTGACCACACATGGAACGTTCACAGCGCCTGCCATTATTGTGGCGAACAACTCGGTGACGAGACTGACGAGCAGCTCTACAGACACTGGCTCGTCGCGCACCCCGACGACCTCTCAGGTGTGGATTACAAACGGGCTGAGACAGCCGTTGATTCACTCACGTTCTCAGAGCGGCTCTCCGAGGGAGGTGTTGGAGCTGCTGTCGGAGGACTAACCCGCCGACAGCTTCTCCTCGGCGGTGGTGGTGCCGCCACTGCCGGTCTCGTGATCGGCGCCACCGCTCTCTCTAACAATACGAGCACTGAGCCGGATGACGGCGCGACTGCTGGAGGTGATACGGGTGCCGTTACCACTGCCCCGATTCCCGACTCGCCTGGAGACTTCCGCTATGCGACGATGGGGTCTGCTGATGCCGATGTCATGGTCACATACTTCGGGAGCTGGAAGTGTCCGTACTGCGCCCAGTTCAGTACGGAGATGCTTTCACAACTCGTGACGGACTACGTGGAACCAGGAACAATTGCGCTCGAGTTCCGCAATCTGGCATATATCGGTGGCGACCCATTTTTGGGCCCCGATGCACCGGCAGCCGGTCAGGCCGGATTAGCCGTCTGGAACACCGACCCAGCCTCATACTGGGCGTTTCACGAATACGTGTTCGGGAATCAACCACCCGAGAGCGACCAGTGGGCGACCGCCGAGAGATTGGTCGAGTTTGCTCAGGCCGCAGGCGTCTCCGAGACAGCGTCGGTCCGCACGGCCATCCAAGAAAATCAGTATGACGACGCGCTGCGGGCGACTGACAGGGCTGCGAGCGATGTCGGTGTCGATGCCACACCCACGCTCCTCATCGATGGCATGACGGTCAATCCACTCGGAAACGAAGAGCGAGTAAGACAGCTGATCGAAGATGCAGCTGGATCAAACTGAGTCATGGATGTCCGACGGACGATTCTGGCTTGCAGGCGGGGCAGGCGTCGCGGCGATTGCAACCCTGGGAAGCCTCTGGTTCAGTCTCGGCCTCGGTCTCGTTCCGTGTACCCTCTGCTGGTACCAACGTATCCTCATGTATCCGCTTGTCGTCGTTCTCGGCGTTGCCGCCCTCGAGAGCCACAACACAATCTGGCGAACAGTCGTGCCACTATCCGTGGTGGGAGCTTCAATCGCGGGATATCACTCCGTACTCCAAGCAACGACGGCCTCATGCACCTTTGCTGGCCCCTGTGCAGTTGTCCAGTGGCAGGCTCCGGTGCTCGGACTTACAATTCCGAATCTCTCACTCATCGCGTTCGTGCTCGTGATAATTACAGTCCTCGCTGGATCCAACCTCGTCGAACCTGAACGTCAGCTATGAACAAAATCACTACCGCGGGATGTCTTGGAATGAATAGCGCCGGAATCGACCTATCGAAGCCAGCTTGTAGGGTGGAGCCCTACGCTCACATCTGATTAATGTCGTCGATATCTCGTTTCCGGTCTGTCGCCTCGGCGATTGGTCTCACGTATGGATCATACGTCGCGGGGGCTATCGTAATCCTTGCCGTCGCGACGGTAGTCGGGTTGTTCGGAGTCGACCTCGCGTCGCGCCCAGCCCTCAGACTGGTTGTGAGCACGTTCTTCCTCCAAGGAGTGACGTTTGGGGGCATCGCCATCCTTTATCTCAAAGGCCGTGATCTCGGATTGGGATTCGTTCCAGTTCGTTCACCTGACAAGCGTGATGGAGCAGTGATTGTTGGCGGGAGTATAGCGATCCTGGGGTTGCTCTTTGTGGCGTCCTCAGTAATCACAGCCCTCGGTCTGAACTCGGCTCAGAATCAGATCGTCGAGGTCGGGCGACAAAATCCGAGTGTATTCCTTCTTCTGATCCCCCTTCAATTCCTGTTAGTCGGCCCGGGAGAAGAGCTGTTGTTCCGGGGCCTCGTACAGGGCACCCTCCGTGAAAGTCTCCATCCGGCTCGTGCAATCATCCTCGCAAGCGCTCTGTTCGCATCGATCCATCTCTTCTCGTTGTCAGGGGAAGGCAAACTGGTGTACATCGGTATCGCATTCGTCCTGGCCTTAGTACTGGGAGCAGCGTACGAGTATACGGACAACCTCACAGTGCCGGCTGTGATTCACGGGACGTATAACGCGGTGCAGTTTGCAGGGGCCTATCTGACGGCGACGGGCGGACTCTAAAAATCTGACCACTTTGTCGTCTCAATTTCAGACTCCTAACGGCGAACAAGTATAAATAAAAAGCCGCCATCTCCATTCGCCTTTTGCCGAACATATCCACGCACTGTCCCGTGAATTGGGACACCGCAGTCGCCCTATGTTTAGGCCAACCAAAATGCCGAGTGTATCATGACCACACGTTTCGGCGCACCCGGAACCGGACTGTCCCGGCGTGAGTTTCTCGCGGCAACTGGCGCGACGGGTATCGCTTCGTTAGCAGGCTGTTCGGCGGGCGGAGCTAACGAGCCAGCAGCAACGAGCGATACGGCCACGCAGACACAAACTGACTCGCCTAATCTCCCCTACACCAGCCCTCCAACAGTCGTCAACGTCGACGAGCAGGGTGGTGGAGTGACGATGCGGACTCAACAGGCCCGCCACGCCGTCCACCCGCTCGATACAATGGGTGGGCCCGTCGAATTCCCACGCGTCTGGGCGTTCCAGGCCGACGACAACGACCCCAGCGTCCCAGGCCCAATTCTCAGAACGACCGAGGGTAACGCGATGGAGGTGACACTCGACAACACCGATGGCCGACGTCCCCACACGATTCACTTCCACGGAATTCGCAAGACGTGGGAGAACGACGGCGTCCCGACGACGACCGGGATTCAGGTCCCGCCAGGGGAGACACACACCTACGAGATTCCCGCTAACGTCCCTGGAACGCATTTCTACCATTGCCACTTCCAGACCCACCGGCATATCGACATGGGCATGTACGGGATCTACCGAGTTGATCCCGAAGGCTACGAACCGGCGGACCGCGAATACTTCATGACGATCAAGGACTGGGATTCGCGGGTTCCGCGGAAGTGGGCCGGTGAGGCGGACTTCACATACAATTCGGCCAGTCGCAATCCGGACGTGTTCACCGTCAACGGGAAGAGCGCACCCCGAACGCTGCACCCCGAAGAAGGCTCACCGATCATCGTCGACGAGGGCGACTCAGTTCGCATCCACCTCGTCAACGGTGGATACATGTCGCACCCGATGCATATCCATAACCACCGCTTCCAGCGTGTCGAAAAGGACGGCGGGACGATTCCAGAGGCTGCCCGCCACGACATGGACGTCACGAACGTCGCCCCCGCTGAACGACACACGATCGAATTTACTGCCGATGCAGACCCCGGCATCTACCTGATGCACTGCCACAAGGTCAACCACGTGATGAACGGCACGTTCTATCCCGGCGGGATGCTCACCGGCGTGGTCTATCGGTCCGTCATGGATACTGACATTTTCAACCAACTTATGGAGTACGCTGGCTACTCCACGTAGAGACCCTCTACACCACGACCAGGACAGGATCTAACTGAACGATAGGGGTTACCCAACCCAGGTGGACTCCTGTTGGTTCGACATCACCCCGCTAAAACAGCCGTCGCTAGGACTGCGAACCGGTCATCGAAATAATCTGAATCAACACAGCTGGGGGCTAGCATGGACCGCAACACAGCGGATTCCGGCTACTGGGTCGGCCTATTATGCACTGGCGCGGAACTCGCCATGTTTCATTCCCAGGAAGAACGCGATGACCGAGAAGATAATCATCGAGGGCAGAACCATCATAAAGACCGTCGAGGAGGTCATCACGGTCGTGAGCGCAATCGCCGCGACGGCGACAATTACGACAAGGGGGGCCACCGAGCGCACAAAGTCGAATTCCATATGTACAGTTGTGACCGGATAGACAAAACCGTTAACAAAGTAGATTTGCTGGAAGCCGGTATTGACACGGTGCGAGCGGAAGCCCACCCTTTCACAGTCATTGCCGGAGTCGATTATCTAACATGTTCGACGCCCACTCACGCCGATTCTGAAAGCCGTGCACCCGGTGCACGGAGTTCCTCGATTCCATCGCTGAGTTTGCCAGCACTAATCGCAGCCAAATCAGCAACTACTGTTCAGCCATAGGACGACGTCAAGACAGAGTAGGAGGTAAAAGAGAGGACTACTCATATTGGGAGATGATCTCCAAGATATCGACAAACGTCGCCAATACCGGATAATCAACCTCCAGACCCTCATAGAGATATGAACAGAGGTCAGTGTAGGCATCCACGTCTGCCGACCGATCGATTCGATGAGCGTGGATTTCCTCCTGCCGTTGCTGGATCCAACTCTTACATTCATCATTCAACGTATGAAGCGTCTCGTATCGGTCGGTTAGTTCAATATCTGAGTTCCCCTGTAATTTCGTAGAATCAAGTTCTGCTATCGCCTCTCGAATCTCTTGAACTGTAGATTGCACGTCTTTGAGGGTAGTGAATTCATCCTGGAGGCTCTCCAGAAAGACTCGGCGGTTGTCAATACACTGCTGTGCGGCCTCGAGGAGCCGTTGTTTGATGAGCGGTGAGAACGTAGTCGCTTCTGAGATCAGGAGCAACACATCGGCCCCGAATTCGGCACTGAGGCTCGCCTCGAACGAATCACCGTACACGTCGCCGTAGTGGTCGACCGCCATCACAGTATCATGATACCACGGCTCGATGGTATTACGGACCGACTTCTCTTCGGATGTAAGGTTCTGATCCACTCCAACAACGGACCGTTCGAACCGAGGAGTCTGTGTGTCGACGGTCTGGATACGCTGGCGAAACCGTTGGAAGGCTTGACATTCGCGCTCAACCTCACGTCGTTCTCGTAGAACACTATCGAGGGCAGCATCCGTGTATGTCGGCCACGGGCCTTGTGCGAGTGTCATCGACAGCGTATGTCTCCATACTGTCGGTCCGAAGCACAGTCAATGTCGGCCATATGGTGTACAAGCGATTCCGGAGCGCACAGCTCGCAGTATACGCGGCCGCCTACCCGGAGAACGAGCTGTACGAGACGCTGCCTTGATCAACGATGGTCTGGCTTTCGGGGACGTCTCCGTCCGGCGGCATACTCCCCTCCGCGGGACCGCCGGGTTCGCCAACGACGATCCGACCGACCATCCCCAGAGTCTTGTGCGGGATACAGAAGTAATCGTACGTCCCCGTGGTCTCGAACGTGTGCTCGAACGTTGCGCCCTGTTCACTCAGCGTTTCGCTATTGAACGTTTCTGCGCTTTCGGGAATCCGGGTAACTGATGCTGAGCTCGTTCCCTCTTTGTAGGCGGTTGCCGAGTGACTGCCGCTCTGGATTTCGAATGTCACAGTTTCCCCGGATTCGATGAACAGACCAATGGGATCGAAATAATACTCGCTCCCGTCAGTGACCATCATAACAGTATTCGAGTCTCCAGACCCACCAGCTGTCTCCTGCGTTTCAGTCGTGGTCGGCTCACCGCCACCGTCTCCGTTCCCCGAACTACTGCATCCAGCGAGACCAGTTACGCCACCTGTTGCGAGAATTCCGGCTGTCTTGAGAACCTGTCGACGCTCCATACCACATTATCAAAGACCCCAACATAAGGGGAAACGGCGGATTCCCACTGAATAGGACACCGACCAGACCTGAAGTACTGAAGCTCCAAGTTGAAGCTGCTCCGTTGGTGTAGCTCGGCCAACCATCTCGGCATCTCACGTCGAGGACCGAGGTTCAAATCCTCGACGGAGCATCCCCGATCTGATCCACTGCCCTACCCATAACCCTCACAGATGGCTACCGCACAACAAGGGACTGAGGAACACATTTTGACCCGCTATGCCTCCGTAGAGATCGGTACAATCACCAGTCCGTGTCTGATTGTTCTTGCCACCGCAACGGTTGTATACAACTGGCCACCGGCTGTACTCGGCTGGTTTGTATCCGGCCTACTCGGACTTCTCATCGCAGTAGTATCCGGCCGGACGTCAGCAATCAGGCCCAGTCTCATCAAATGGCCCCGGGCTGAGTCAAGAGGCGATTTAGCGGTGAATGCGATTGCATACAACGGCGTCTTGATTATTGGCACCGTACTTGGACAGATCGTGTGGACAGCATCGAATAGTCTCCTACTCGCTGCAGGGGTTGGAGCCGTTCTTCCGGTCTGGTTCTTCAAGCATATACAGTTCCTCGTATTTCTGGACGGCGAGTGAATTCACCGTGCCGATCGTACTTTCGGAGGGGGATATTTCCACAGCCAGCAGGATCTAACGACAGTCAAGCCCAGGATATCAGAGGTAAATCAGTCAGGTAGAAGTGCCTCTCTGTCCAAGACAGAATAATGTCACCGGAAGAGCGTCACCCACGTGGAGATCCCTCCCGTGGACAGACCACTCGAATCGGGTCTGTTCGGCCACTCTCTGTACTTCTTGCCGCAATTGTTACGCTCACTCAGGTTCCCGTCGCGTCCGCCCACGGTACAACCGGAAGCGGTGGACTCTCGCAAGGACACGGTGTACTTCTTGCTTTCGTTGGTGCCGTTATTCTCGGCGGCTTCATCCTTCTCAAACGGACCGATCGCATCACCTCAACAACCGCCCTTTACGGCGTATTTGTCGGGATCTCCATCACGGCACTCGGAGCAATTCTCTTCGAAGGGCTCTCCCCAGATCCGACATATACTGCGAGTTCGATGCCGTTCCCCCGGTCGTGGTATCAGCCGTTGGCCCTACTGAGTGGCTTGGGCATCATGGTCGCGAGCTTCATCGTTGGGTGGCTCCGCTGGCCATCCCGCCCACGATACACGTTCCTCGGCATCCTCATGGGATTGTGGATCTCGTACCCCTACCTCATTCCTGGACTGGCAAGTGATACACACCCACTTGGGTACGCAATCGTCCTCGGAACACCAATTCTAGTCGGCTACGTTGTCTGGAAGGACGCAGGGAGTGTCATTCGCGCAGTCATGCGTGATCCGGTTGCGCGTCGCTTCGGCATCGGCGTCGGTGTCGTGTTAGCACTCTTTTTCGTCTCTATAACAGGATACCTCTCGTTTTTCCCCGAGGAGGGCTTCCCCGAAGAGGTGACGGTCGTCGTTCTACCCGCAATCTATCAGCTAGTATCGTGGCCGACGCTCGAAATCGCGATTCCGCATCTCCCGTTCATACATATCCCGTTCTTCCTAGCCCTGTCACCCGGCCAGGTCATCGTCGTCGGGATGCTAAGCGCACTCATCGGGTTAAACGCCGCTCTCATCGCCCGTCACTGGCGCGTCGAGGAACGAGCCGGCATGACCGAAGGGACCGCCGGAAGCGCTGCAATCGTCGGGACGTGTACCTGTGGATGCTGTGGGCCACTCGTCGCGAAGATCGCGGTACTTGCTGCCGGGCCATCGATTGCCGCCCCTCTCTACTGGGTGTTCGTCGATTCGGCCTCGCCGCTCAGTGCAGTATTCATCGTTGGAAGCTTCGTCCTCTTCACGGGGAGCCTAATCTACTCGGTCCAAGCAGCCCGACAGCCCGATCAATCGGCTGCCATCATCCCGGCGGACTGAGGTAAGGTATCTACTGTGATCTCACGGTACCTAGGGGGACAAATGCCTCAATATATGAGGGGAAAACGTCGTCAGTACGTGTTTTTGGAACTGGCAGCGGTACTGATCGTTGTCGGCACCTTCGCAACCGGCTTCCTCCCGTCGACGCCGTTCTACCAAGTCCTCTCCGGAGGCATCATCGTTGCGGGCTTTGCGGTCGGGTACGCGGGGCTCGGTGCCTTTGAATTGCTCGAATGAAGCGATAGGAATCGTCTTCACCCGGTTACAGCAGGTATCTGCCGCTTCGCTGGGTTGGTGCCGCTACTCGTGAAGCAGGTCTCGAAACGAATTCGCTGCGAGGAGACCGCCGGTCGCCACGACCGCACCCATCGCGAACACCGGATTCAGCAACCCCGTCGCTGCGAGTGGCATCGTGACCCCATTATAGAGCAGCGCTAGCCCGTTGTTCTGTTTGACACGCCGACGAGCTGCATCTGCGAGATCGAACGTCGTCTCCACCGCCGCGAGGTCATCATCGACGATAGAAATATCCGCGGCATCGGACGCGAGTGCCGTTCCACCACCGAGCGAGATTCCCAGGTCTGCGGTCGCAAGAGCCGGTGCATCGTTCGTTCCATCACCAACCATTGTAACCTGTCCCCGGGACTGTAACCGCCGGATCGTCGCGGTCTTGCCTGCCGGCGGGACCCCCGCAAACACGTGATCGACGGCAGGATGACTGTCGAGAAAGTCAGTAGCAGCCTCGTCATCACCGGTCAGAACAACGATCTCGATATCACGGTCATTCAGCTGCGTGAGTGTGTCATCCCAACCTGCCCGTGGTTCGTCCCCCACGACGACGACGCCCTCTGCATGACCGTCACGACCGACGACGACCGGAAGGTGACCGGCCGTTCGTGCCTCTGCGGCACGCGTCTCGATCTGCTCGCTCACCGACCACCCAAGTTCCGCGAAGAGATCGAGATTCCCGACGAGAACGCGCGTGTCCTCGACGACTCCTTCGACGCCGGTCGCGTGGCTCGTGAATTCGGTGATGTCCGCTGCGTACTCGTGGTCACTGCCATCGGCAACCCCCCCATCGGCTCTTGAGCGATCGCCCTCCTGATTCCTTTGTGCAAACGTATTCACGATTGCGTCGGCCGCTGGGTGGGATGCTCGCTGTTCGAGGGCCGCGACGGTTTCAAGGAGATCCGACGGTGCATCCACCTCGAGGACATCCATCTGGCCGGTCGTGAGAGTCCCTGTTTTGTCGAAGACGACGACGTCGACGTTCCGAAGGCGCTCGAAGACTGTCTCGTCGAAGATGACGATGCCCCGCTCTACCGCTTGTTCGATACTGGTTGCCACCGAGAGCGGGGTTGCCAGGCCAAGTGCCCACGGACATCCCACTAAGAGAACTACCAGCGCCGTCAGGACGGCGACGGGAATACCAGTCCCCACCAGAAGCGACCCCAATCCAGCGAGTACCGCCCCACCGACGACGACCGGGATGATGACTGACGCGAGCTTATCGGCCTGCCGCTGGACACCGTGATCCCCACTCTGGAGATTCCAGACAGAGGTGACGAGGCGATCGATACTACTGGTTGTCCCATCGCTCACCGTGAGGACAGCAGCCCCATTTGTGACGACCGCCCCGCCGACGACCTCGTCCCCAGCTTGTTTCGATACCGGGAGCGACTCGCCCGTCACGATCGCTTCATCGACCGTGCACTCACTCTCAGCGAGAACACCATCGACTGGGATGCGTTCGCCCTCACGGACGAGAACCCGTTCCCCGGGTTCCAGACTGTGTACGTCGACCATCGTCGTCCCATCGGCGCCATACCGCCTGGCTTCGGTGACGTGGGAGATAGTGAGATTCGTCAGGCGATCCATCGCTCGCTGCTTGCTCAGTGATTCGTAGAAGATGGCGGCCACCACACTCGCGGCAACCACGATCGTGAGGTCGTAGAAAACGTCGAGTCGACCGAGGAGAAAGGCAATCGTGCTGTACACGTAGGCGCTCACCACGGTGATCGCGACGAGAAAGTCCGTATTCGGCTGTCGCATCTTCAGACTGACATACGCACCCTGTAACAGCGGCAGGCCGGTAAACACGAGGACGACACCCGTCAGAACGAGAAAGAGCGGGAGGATCAACAGGCCATCTCCACCGCCGATCCCGGACGTACTCGCGTACATATCGAGCGTCCCCTCACCAAAGAACGACGAGAGCTGCGCCGGATAGAGGAGGACCGCATATGGGAGGAGCATGAACGTCCCGAAAATGACGCCAGCAGCGTAACGGAATCCCAGCACCTCGTCAATCCCTCGTTCATTCGGCTCGTCCGACCGGCGCGACTGTCCGATTATAGTCGGTGTGTCATCGCTCCCTCCAGCACGGAGGGTTGCCGAATAGCCGAGTGTACTCAGGGTATCACAGAGAGTTTCCTTCGAGACGCGATCAGGGTCGTATGTGATACGAACCGTCTCGGTGACGTAGCTTGCTGCCACGTCTACAACACCCTCGCAGTCCTCGGCGACTGATTCAAGAAATGCTTCACACGTCGCACAGTGCATCCCGTCGACCTGAAAGAAAGCTCGTTCCTCAGACCCTAATCGAGGGGTATCCGCATCGCGTTCGCCCGCCCCAGCACCGGACTCGCGCATGGGGTCGTCTGTCGGGTCCATCCGACTGTGGACTCCATCGCCACCGAGTACTCGATGGACGTTTCGACATCCATCACAGCAGAAGACGGTGTCGTTCTCACCCACGACTCTATCGTCAGGGACAGCCCTACCACAAAGCGCGCACGTGGAAGATGAGGATTGAGATGAAGACACAATTGATTACCACCGGCTGACAGCTGACCGAGCACAGCCATGGAACCTCAACGGCGACCTCGGCCGAAGCGCCATTACCGGTGATACAGAGGCATGGGTATTAAGCGCTGTTTGGAGACGAGTGTACTGGTAGATATCCTCGATCCGAAGCTCTGCTTCTGAGTACCAGAGAGAACATATGCCATCCCTCAAAAATAGGGAGCAGACGGATGCACGATCTAACCGGGTTCCAGCGGGACGTCTTGTACGTTATCGCCGGGCTCGAGGAACCACACGGGCTCGCAGTAAAGGCCGAACTCGACGACTACTACGAACAAGAGATCAATCATGGGCGGCTCTATCCAAACCTCGACGACCTCGTCGGCAAAGGCCTCCTGGAGAAAGGTGAACTCGACAAACGGACGAACGTGTACACGGTCACACAACGCGGAGTGCGGGAGATCGAGGCGCGACGTGAGTGGGAAAGCCAGTATTTAGAGGACGTGAACGCACCCACTACGTCGTAGAACCAGGCGAGTAGAACTCAATATCAAAGCGGGACTGCTTTACCCACTTCCCACGAATACGCATTGAGATGGCTCGGCTCGTCTTCTATCATCACCCACAGGCCGAGAATTTCTCACTCAAATATAGCTCGGCATCGGTAGCAGAGATCCGGTCTCAGCAAGAGCAATCCGACGAGTCGACAAAGCTCATCGGGTACCCCTTCGAAGCTCCGGTCTATGTGCTCTATGAAGGCGATTCAGAGATCGAATCAGCGCAAGATATCGACTTTGATCAGGAATGGCTGAGCGATCGTATTCGTGACCTCCCCCGTGCTGGGCAGGTTGTCGCATTCCGATTAGTAGAGTTGCTCGAAGCCGCGGTCGATGTTCGAGATGAGGATGAGTTCCGGCTCTACAAGGAGTTCGAACCACAAAAGATCCAGCAGGCACTCGATCACGTCTCCTGGGAAGCACCGCTTCCGACCGTCGCTGGAGAGGTGATGTCGAATTTGATCCTCCGACATTCCCTCCCGAATGCGAATCATCGAACTGGCATCGCGATGCTGCAGTTCTGTATTGAGAGTGTGGACCCGGATTTTGAGATGCCACGAACGCACGTCGACGACGATTCCTGGCGAGAGTGGGTCGATCCCTATATCGTCGATTCCAAACGGCTCATTACTGTCCGCCGGAACAACCTCCGTTTCAAGCAACTCGAAGACTTGGACGTCGACGTCGTCGAACGGAAAGACGGGATCCAAATCCGATTAGCCGAGTTCGAGCTGGATATGCACTGGAGAGAAGCCCTCACAGAGTATGCTGGGCAGCACGAATCTCACTGTACGGACTTCGCGCAGGCAGTTCTCGAACGAGCAGGACGGGACGATCTACTTGACCGTCAAGGACCAACGAAACAAGAGTTCCTCACGTATCTGGAGAACGGACTGGTCGAACGGGACTTCAGAGAAATGTTCTGATCAGTCGCGAAGCTCGGCGACCGACTGTCCGACCTCGCGAACGTGTTCACTTCGCTCGAGGTCGAGTTCCTCGGCGAGGTAGTCAACTGTCTCTTCGAGGCTCATGGTGGAAAGAAGTCCGTCAAGCGGTATAAACCTAGTGCTGGTGCAACAATGTAGTCCATCAGAGGAAGCGTCTGTGTATACCAAACTACGTATCCCTCGGGAAAACTGTGGAATCGGTGACTGCATAGCGATACCCACCGAAATCACGCAGTGTCGCCATTTGCTGTCCATCAACCGAACTCAATTGAAAGAAGCTCCGAAGCGATCGGGAGCGTTTCAGTCTGCAGGTTGTGCGTCAGTCGCTGGTGTCCCGCTTGGAAGCTCGGGGATGGACAGGTCCACGCGGCGGAGCAGCTGAGCGTTGATCGCGACGATTACTGTACTCAACGACATCAGGAGCGCACCCACAGCGGGGGAGAGCAGAATCCCGATCGGTGCCAAGACGCCTGCTGCGAGCGGAATTGCGAACACGTTGTAGCCGGCCGCCCAGACGATGTTCTCCTGCATCTTCCGGTAGCTCGCCTTACTGAGTTTCACGAGCCGAACGACGTCCATCGGGTTGTTCTGGACGAGGATGACGTCGGCCGACTGGACGGCGACGTCGGTGCCGCTCCCGATCGCGATACCGACGTCGGCCCGCGTCAGCGCCGGCGCGTCGTTCACCCCGTCGCCGACCATCCCGACGAGCTTGCCCTGGTCCTGAAGCTCCTGAACTTTCTCGTCCTTGTCTTCGGGGAGGACCTCCGCGAACACCGTGTCGATGCCCAGTTCGTCGGCGACAGCGTTGGCGACATCCTGGGAGTCCCCAGTCAACATCGCCACCTCGATGCCCAGATCGTGGAGGGTATCGACGACACGGAAACTCTCCTCACGGATTACGTCAGCCATCGCGAACGCGGCAATCAGCTCGCCTTCACGAACAAGGTATACCACCGTCTGAGCGTTCTGTCCCGCCTCGTCAGCGAAGCGGCGGAGATGGTCGGGTATCTCGCTATCGAGTTGGGTTAACAGGTTTGGCCCGCCGACGTACACCTCATTTCCGTCGACGTTCGCACGGACGCCTCGGCCTTTGATCGCCTCGAAGTCGGTCGCGTCAGGTGCGGTGAGGTCCTGCTCGTCGGCGGCCTCGCGTATGGCTCGCGCGATCATGTGTTCGGAGTCGCTTTCGACGGCTGCTGCCAGCGCGAGAGCGTCGTCTTCTTCCACGCCCTCGACGGTCGCCATGTCGACGACGCCGTGTTCGCCTTCGGTGAGCGTCCCCGTCTTGTCGAAGATGATGGCGTCCAGGTTCCGCGCCTCCTCCATCGCGATACGGTCCCGGACCAGCATCCCGTTGCGAGCCGCCAATGACGTGTTGATTGCGACCACTAGGGGGATGGCGAGCCCGAGTGCGTGCGGGCAGGCGATGACGAGCACTGTGACGACGCGCTCGATGACCGTTGCGTCGAATGAGACCGCGAGCGTCCACGCGATTGCTGTCACGACTGCCGCCGCGAGGGCGACGTAGAACAGCCAGCCTGCCGCTCTGTCGGCCAGTACCTGTGTCTTGGATTTGCTCTGCTGGGCTTCCTCGACGAGGCGCATGATTCCCGCGAGCGTCGTCTCCTCGCCCGTCGCACCGACGCGCACGCGGAGGCTGCCGTCGCCGTTGATCGTCCCACCGATGACCTCGTCGCCGGGGTCTTTCGAGACCGGTTTCGATTCGCCCGTGATCATGGACTCGTTGACGTCGGAGTCTCCCTCTTCGACGACGCCGTCAGCAGGGACACTCGCACCCGGCCGGACGAGTACGAGGTCGCCCTCGGAGAGTTCACTCACCGGGACCTCCTCAGTGTCGCCGCCGTCGGTAATCCGCTCGGCGGTGTCCGGCATCAGCTTCGCCAGTTCGTCGACCGCACTCGAGGCCCGTCGCACCGACCGCATCTCGATCCAGTGCCCCAGCAGCATAATGTCGATCAGGGTGACGAGTTCCCAGAAGAACGCCGACTGCGTCGGGAAGACCACGCTCGCGAGGCTGTAGACGAACGCGACGGTGATCGCCATCGAGATGAGCGTCATCATCCCCGGCGACCGATCTTTCAGCTCCGGTACCGCCATCTGGAGGAACGGCATCCCACCGTACGCGAAGACGATGACCGCGAAGACGGGGTTGATCCACTCGCTGCCCGGGAACGCGGGGACGGAGAACCCGAGCCACTCCTGCAGCATTTCGCTGTATAGCAGGACTGGGATCGACAGGAGCGTCGAGACGAAGAAGCGCCGGCGGAACATCTGCTCGTGGCCCTTGTGCATCCCGCCATGCCCCTCACCGTGGCCCTCATGGGAACCGTGGTCGTGTCCTTCGCCCTCGTGTCCAGCGTGCTCGTGCTGCTCGTCGAGCACTGTCTCACTCTCCGCAGCAGGGTGTGCCTCTTCTTCCAGTAGGTCCTGTTCTACCCGCTGCTCGTCCGACTCGGCGTCCGATTCATCCTGCTCGCCGTGTTCGTGCTGGTGACTGCTGTCGTCCTGCTGG
Organism: Haloarcula marismortui ATCC 43049; assembly: GCF_000011085.1. Lineage (NCBI taxonomy): Archaea > Methanobacteriati > Methanobacteriota > Halobacteria > Halobacteriales > Haloarculaceae > Haloarcula > Haloarcula marismortui. The sequence goes on along the minus strand of NC_006394.1, from coordinate 42,139 downwards.
TGTTCCCCTCCAGGGAGATTCTCATTTGTATCTTTGTGGTCGTCCATAGCCCATATTCTCTGTAGAGGTGGATCCGCTGGCCCCCTGAATCTTCCCCACTGAACTGTACAGCAGGACCAGCGTAGCGAAGCTTCAAAGACAACGGTTGGCCGTTGTCTCGGAGTGGTCCGCGCGATTCTCAGGCGTAAGCGGTGTACCCGGCGTCTTCGACGGCCTCCACGAGAGCTGTGACATTTGCCTCACCATCGACGCTCGCCTGTTCGCTCTCCCTGTCGACGGTCACGTCAGTCACGCCGGATACCTCTTCGAGGGCCTCTTCGACCGTCTGCTCACAGTGACCGCACGACATTCCTTCCACGGTGATGGTCGTCGTCATACAGAGGTACATACGGCTCCCTCTCTTTAGCGGATTTCCCCTTCGATTATACTGGTCTCTTGGGGGTCAAACTTTAGATTCCAAGTGATACGTGCAGCCGAAACGAACCAAATTTCAGATTCAGCAACTGACGATGCGGGAAGACTCAGGTACCGTTGTGGCGCTCCAGATACGTCTTCGCCGCTAAAAAGACGTATAGTGCGCCGATAGCCCGAATACCCGAGCGGAATCGCTCGTTCCATTCGACCGACTCCGGACGCTCGTACAGGAACGTGGTGGCAAATCTTCGATACAGATCGGGAAACAGGAAGACGATAGCGCCGAACACACCGGTAAGATTCATCAGCCACGCGTATGCTCGCCCATTGAGGAGGGAAATCGCAGCTATCAGAACGCCCTCAGACCGGATAGCTGGGCGGACCCACCCTCTCACTGTTCCCCCGCTTCGATTCGCAATCGCAAGTTTCTCGAAGAGACTGACGATTTTGTCCGGGAACAGCGCTGAGAGAGCGCCAAGGACACCCACGAGTGTTCGAATCATACGATACTGTACGACCGGTACGGACATAATTCCCGCTGCGACCCTACACTGGTGAGAATAAGGGGAATCCGAACAATAGCGACTTCGAATGAGGAACAACGCCCAGAGGCCGCTTCTCGAATGAACGTCCCGAATCCTCAGGGGTTCGGGGCATACAGGGCGTAGAGGATCGACAGCATCCCGGCGGCGGTGACGAGTGCTGCGACGAATCCTGCTTCGAAAATCGACACTTGGAGGAGTTCGAAGAGCACGCCCTCGAGGAGGCCGCCGAGCCCGACCAGCGCGAAGCCAGCCGCGACGTACAGGAGTAACTGCGTGTGATGCCGTTGGTATCCGCGATAGGCCTGGTAGGCGATCACCAGCGCCAGGGCGGTCGTGAACAGCTTGCCGATGACGAATAACGTGTGTTCCATGAGTCAGTCTCCCCGCATTTCCTCGAAGATGGACGTAATCCGGTCGGCGGGGTCCGGCCGAACATCGATCTGCACGTCGAAGCCCTCTGCTTGGAGGAGTACTTCGACACGCTCGAGTCGCGCCTCGTACTCGCTGTAGTGCCGTCCGCCGGGGTCGACGTGCGTGTACTCCTCGAGGAGGCCCTGCTCGACGAGGCGGGTGACACGCCGCGAGACGGTCGGGCGTGACATATCGCATTCCTCGCTGAGCTCCTTCGCGGAGAGTCGGTCGGTCTTCGTCGCCACGAGGATGTTGCGGGCGTACTCGTCGTCGAGTGTGGCGAAGATGTCCGACGGGTCGGCCTCCTCAGTCACACGTCCGTACTCGCTACAGGAGGGTAATATAGCCCGCCGGTTTTCTGACTCAGAACGCCGGCTCGCTATTATATCGTCTCTACCCGCCTACTGATAGTTGAAGGTGCAATAATTATGTCCACACTCGACTCCGGCATGAACCAGCTTGAGAGCAGAGTCGGCGGCCTGACCGTCGGCGGGAAAGTCCACAGCCTCAGCGCGTGGTTCGTGCTGGCGCTCCGTCTCATGATGGGCTACGCGTTCGCGTACTCCGGCTTCACGAAGATCACCGGCGAGTTCGCGGCCGGCGGCTACCTCTCGAACGTTGCGGCGACGAACGGCAACCCGCTGGCGGGCCTGTTCGCGTGGATGGGTTCGACGCCGTGGTTTGTCGAGTTCGCGAACGTCGCCGTGCCGTACGGCGAGCTGTTCATCGGCCTCGGCCTCCTCGTCGGCGCGTTCGTCCGCCTCGCGGCGTTCTTCGGCGCGCTGATGATGCTCATGTTCTACTTCGGCAACTGGGACATGGGTCACGGGTTCATCAACGGGGACTTCGCGTACATGCTCGTGTTCCTCGCGGTCGCCGCGTTCGCCGCGGGCCGCATCCTGGGCCTCGACCAGTACATCGAGAACTACGACGTCGGCGGCGAGACGCTCGTCGAGCGCTACCCCGCCCTCGAATACATCCTCGGCTAACCACGCCGAGACCGTTGGGAGTACAACAATGCAAAATCCAATTCAAGCACGCGGGATTCGTTCTCTGGGATTCATCGTCGTTGGGGCACTGACTCTGGCCGTCGTCGCCGGAATGGCGCTAACGCACGCGACCGTCCCAGAATCAATGATGTGGAGCTGGCACGACGGCATGTGGAACAGCGGCCACATAGCCGGCTGGGGTGGCTGGGGCTGGGGGATGATACTGTTCGGGCTCCTGTGGATGGCACTTCTGATCGCCCTCCCAGTCTACGCCGTTTACTGGCTGACAACGCGGTCCCCTACGGACGGCCATACTGATGACAGCGCACTCGCTGTTCTCCAAGAACGGTACGCTCGTGGCGAAATCGACGACGAGGAGTTTGATCACCGTCGCGCCCGCCTGGTGTCCGACGACGATCGTTTCTGACCGCGTTGGTGTTACTGTCTGAGGAGGCGTCTGAGGACGTAGTGGAGGATTCCGCCGTGTTCGATATAGGTTACGGCGGCCGGCGTGCCGACCTGTGCTGTGACCGGGAACTCGACAGTCGACCCGTCCGCACGCTCGGCGATAACGGTCAGTTCGTCCATCACGTCGAGCCCGTCATCGAGGCCGTGGATCGTGAAGACCTCCGACCCATCCAGACCGAGAGATTCCCACGAGTCGCCATCATCGAACTGCAGGGGAAGCACACCCATGCCGACGAGGTTGTCGCGGTAGATGCGCTCGTAACTCTCGGCGATGGTTGCGCGGACACCGAGCAGGTCCGTTCCTTTCGCCGCCCAGTCCCGGCTAGACCCAGTTCCGAACTCCTCGCCAGCCATCACGACGAGCGGTATCCCCTCGTCCCGATAGCGGCGACTGGCTTCGAACACCGTGGTTTGTTCGTCGGTCGGGTGGTGGATCGTGTAGCCACCCTCGACGTCGTCGAGCATCTCGTTCTCGATTCGGACGTTGGCGAACGTCCCCCGCATCATCACCTCGTGATTGCCCCGACGTGCGCCGTAGGTGTTGAACTCGTGTGGCTCGACACCGTGATCGAGCAGCCACTGACCTGCGGGGAGGTCGGGACCGAACGGGCCGGCTGGACTGATGTGGTCGGTCGTAACGGTATCGCCGAGCGTCAGTAGACAGCGTGCGTCCTCGATATCGGCGACGCCGGGTTTCTCTACCGGGAAGTCCTTGAAGAACGGCGGTTCACGGATGTATGTCGAGTCCTCATCCCACTCGTAGACGTCACCCGTGGGCGCGTCGAGAGCAGCCCATCGCTCATCGCCCTCGAACACGGAGGCGTACTTCTCCTCGAACATCTCCGGAGAGACGTTCTCGTGGATTGCGGCCTGCACGTCCGCTGCGTCCGGCCAGATGTCCGCCAGATAGACTGGGTTACCCTCATCGTCAGTGCCCAGCGGCTCGTGTTCGAGATCGATGTCCATCCGCCCTGCGAGCCCGTAGGCGACGACGAGCGGCGGGCTCGCGAGGTAGTTCGCGCGGATCTTCGGGTGGATACGCGCCTCGAAGTTCCGGTTCCCGGAGAGAACGCTCGTCGTCCAGAGGTCGTGGTCGTCGATTGCCTGCTCGATGGGATCGGGAAGCGGCCCAGCGTTACCGATACAGGTGGTACAGCCGTAGCCGACGACGGCGTACCCGAGCTCTTCGAGATACGGAAGCAGCCCCGATTCTTCGAGATACTGCGTGACGACACGGCTACCCGGTGCGAGACTCGTCTTGACGTACGGCGGGACGTCTAGGCCTTTCTCGACGGCGTTCTGGGCGAGCAGTCCAGCAGCGATCATCACCGACGGGTTCGACGTGTTCGTACAGCTCGTGATGGCGCTGACGAGGACGTCTCCGTGTCCGATTTCGACCGTCTCACCGTCGAGGTCGACCTCGACACGTTTGGTTAACGGGTGCAGTTCCGATTCGGGTTCGACCTGAACGCCACCGTCGGTCTCCGCATCAGCTGCACCACCCTCACCGAGCCACCGCTGCAAGGCGTCCTCGTCGACATCATCGAGGTCGTCCTCGAACTCCCCGTGGAGAAGTCCCCGGAAGCTCTGTTTCACGTCCCCCATCGGAATCCGGTCCTGTGGCCGCTTGTGTCCGGCCAGACTCGGTTCGACTGTCGAGAGGTCGAACTCGACGACCTCAGTATATTCTGGTTCCTGTTCCCCGAACAGCCCTTGGGCTTCGAGGTACTCGCGAACGAGGTCGACGTGGTCGGGATCACGCCCGGTGAGTTCGAGATACTCGAGCGTCTGCTCGTCGACCGGGAACATACTGATCGTCGAGCCCTGTTCGGGCGCCATATTGGCGATCGTGGCCCGGTCGGGGACTGTGAGATTCTCCACACCGGGACCGAAGAACTCCACGAACCGGTCGACGACGCCGACCTCGCGGAGTCGTTCGGTGATGTGGAGCACGAGATCCGTAGCCGTCGCGCCCTCGGGTAATTCGCCTTCGAGACGGACGCCGACGACCTCGGGGAGTTTCATCGTGACCGGTTGACCGAGCATCGCCGCTTCCGCTTCGATGCCGCCGACGCCCCAACCGACCACACCGATGCCACCGATCATCGGGGTGTGGCTGTCCGTGCCGACGAGCGTGTCCGGCAGGAGCCAGTTCTCGCCGTCTTGCTCGCGGGCGTGGACGACCCGACCCAGATGTTCGAGATTCACCTGGTGGACGATACCGGTCCCCGGCGGGACGACGTTGAAGTTCTCGAAGGCGTTCTGCGCCCACTTGATCGCGCGATACCGTTCGGCGTTTCGCTCGTACTCCAGTTCGACGTTCTTCTCGTAGGCGTCCTCGGAGTCGAAGTAGTCGACCTGGACGCTGTGGTCGATCACGAGATCAATAGGAATCTCCGGTTCGACCAGGGTGGGATCTCGGTCTTTGCGGTCGACCTCGGATCGAAGGGCCGCCAGGTCGACGACTGCGGGTACACCGGTGAGATCTTGCAGGACGACTCGTGATGGAGAGAACGGAACCTCTGCGTCCGGTACGTCTGGCTTCCAGCCAGCAGCATTCTTGACATCCGCTGCAGTAACAGTTTCGCCGTCGGCGTTCCGGAGCACCGACTCAAGCAGAATACGGATGCTCACAGGGAGCGTGTCGAGGTCACAGAGCCCCTGCTCTTCGAGTGCTCGAAGATCGGCCATCTTGTACGTCGTCCCGTCGACGTCGAGCTCGCGGACGGCATCGAACGGAAGTGTATCAGTCATAGTATCTACACCTGGGATTGGCAGTCGTATCAATCCCTCTCCGAATCCGATTCGACGAGAATCGGGATTTGTTACGCAGAGGCATCGTATCCAGCGTCTTCGACCACAGTCACAAGCTCATCCCGTTCAGCGGACCCCTCGACCGTCGCGGATTCTGAGTCACGATCCGCAGTAGCGGACGTAACCCCCTCAACTTCTTCGAGTGCCTCTTCGACGGTCTGCTCGCAATGTTCACAGGTCATTCCTTCGACGGTGATTGTCTGAGTCATATCCATTCGTAGATAGGGGCGAGTATTCTATGTGGTTTTCTGCTTAGAATCCAATGTTGTCGCAGCCCTAGATCACCGATTTCGAAGGTGTGTTGTGGGCAACAATAATGTATCCTGCGAGACGAAGCGGTCGTATGCGCGATTTGGATGAAACCGACTTAGAAATCCTCTCGTTACTCGCTGATGACGCCCGCCGCCCGTTCAGCGATATTGGCGAGGAGGTCGACTTGTCGGGGCCAGCCGTTTCTGACCGGGTAAAGCGATTACAGGAAGCTGGCATCATTAACAACTTCACGATTGACGTCAACCGGGCTCATCTCCGAGCTGGTGTACCGGTATTTATTCAGGCCGAAATCGGCTCAGCGTCGTTGGAGGCCGCCCGCGAGCGGGCTCGAGAGTCAGATGGCGTTGAACACGTCTTCACGACCTCCGAAGGAGATCTTTGGTTCTATGCCCGTGTTGAAGCCCAGAACGTACGTCAGTGGGTAGATGGACTCTTTAACGAGATCGATGTAGCAGATTACACCGTCACACTAATTGACGAGCTTGAATGGACGCCGTCCGTTGATGGCGTCGAATTTGCACTCACCTGTGCTGAATGTAACAATACCGTTGATAATCAAGGTGAAACGACGAGAATCGACGGAGAGATCTATCACTTCTGTTGTCCGTCCTGTCTCACACGGTTCGACGATCGGTATCAGCGACTCGAAGAGGGAGCGTAACGCTGTCTTTGGAATCCAAATTTTCCTGCAGTCGAAACCCCGCCTCTCGAAGCAGTAAATCGCCTAAACCTAGACCCCGTATAGTAGAACAAGCATGACAAGCCAAACAATCCATCTTGATATCACGGGAATGTCCTGCGCCAACTGTTCGGCGACGATCCAGGACACTCTCGAATCGCTCGACGGGGTATCGGAGGCGGATGCGAACTTCGCCACCGACGAGGGTTCCGTCACCTACGACCCTGAAGAGGTATCGCTCAAAGAAATCTACGACGCGATCGACGAGGCCGGGTACGGCGCAGTCTCTGAGACGGTAACGATTGCCATCTCCGATATGACCTGTGCCAACTGCGCCGAGACCAACCAAACCGCTCTTGAAAATATTCCGGGCGTCGTTAATGCGGAGGTCAATTACGCAACCGACGAAGCACAGGTCACCTACAATCCTGCGGAAGTATCTATTGGTGCGCTGTACGATGCTATCGAGGAGGCTGGCTACTCGCCCGTCCGCGAAGATGGTGCCGACGAAGAGTCGGGCCAGGACGCACGAGATGCCGCCCGTCAAGCCGAAACTCGGAAACAACTCAGGTTGACCCTCTTTGGGGCAGTGTTATCGGCACCGTTGCTCTTCTTCCTCATCGACAATTATCTGCTCGGTGGCGCGATCGTCCCTGAAGCCGTCTTCGGTGTGGAACTTGGCTGGGTTGAGTTCCTCCTCGCCACGCCGGTACAGGCGATCCTCGGCTGGCCGTTCTATAAGAACTCGTACAAGGCGATCGTGAAGAACGGCCGCGCCAATATGGACGTGCTGATTGCGATCGGTTCAACAACGGCCTATCTATACTCTGTGGCAGTCCTTGCTGAACTCATTGCAGGTGGACTTTATTTCGACACGGCAGCCCTCATCCTCGTGTTCATCACGTTGGGTAACTATCTCGAAGCTCGGTCGAAGGGCCAAGCGGGTGAGGCCCTCCGAAAGCTCCTCGAAATGGAAGCCGAAACGGCGACCATTGTCCGCGAGGACGGCAGTGAAGAAGAAGTTCCACTCGAAGAGGTCACAACTGGTGACCGGATGAAAATTCGTCCAGGTGAGAAGATTCCCACAGACGGTGTCGTTGTCGACGGTCAGTCTGCCGTCGACGAGTCAATGGTCACTGGCGAATCTGTGCCTGTCGAGAAAGAGGAGGGCGATGAGGTCGTCGGCTCGACGATTAACGAGAACGGCGTCCTTGTCGTGGAGGCGACGAAGGTTGGAGAAGACACGGCCCTCCAACAGATCGTCCAGACAGTCAAGGAGGCCCAGTCGCGCCAGCCCGACATCCAGAATCTCGCCGACCGCATCTCCGCGTACTTCGTGCCTGCGGTCATCGCGAACGCCCTTCTCTGGGGTGTCGTCTGGTTCCTGTTCCCCGAGGCTCTCGCTGGCTTCGTCGACTGGCTCCCGCTGTGGGGTCAGGTTGCTGGCGGCCCGGCCCCGGTCGGTGGGACCGTTTCAGTCTTCGAGTTCGCGATAATTGTCTTCGCGTCCTCGATCCTCATCGCCTGTCCCTGTGCGCTGGGGCTGGCGACGCCCGCAGCGACGATGGTCGGGACGACGATTGGTGCCCAGAACGGCGTCCTGTTCAAGGGCGGTGACATCCTCGAACGCGCAAAAGACGTCGACACGGTCGTCTTCGACAAGACGGGCACCCTCACGGAGGGTGAAATGGAACTCACCGACGTGGTCGTCTTTGATAGCGATGGAAATGTGGTGACTGACGGTGGCGAGCCGACCCCAGATGGTGGACAGCTCAGCACCCGTGAGCGCCTCTCAGAGGATGATGTGCTTCGACTGGCGGCGATAGCTGAAAGCGGCAGCGAACACCCGCTCGCCCGTGCAATCGTCGAAGGGGCCGAAGAACGCGGCCTGGACGTGACTGAGCCTGACGACTTCGAGAACGTTCCGGGCCACGGGATCAAAGCAGTCATTGGTGACAGCGAGGTGCTGGTCGGCAACCGCAAGCTGCTGCGGGACAACGGGATCGACCCCTCTCCCGCTGAGGAGACGATGGAACGCCTCGAGAACGAGGGGAAGACGGCGATGCTGGTCGCCTACGAGGGGGAGCTCGTGGGTGTGGTCGCCGACGCCGACACAGTGAAGGAAAGCTCCAAGCAGGCTGTCACAGCACTCCAAGAGCGGGGAGTTGACGTGATGATGATTACGGGCGACAACGAGCGAACTGCCCGTGCGGTCGCTAAACAGGTGGGTATCGACCCGAAGAACGTCCGCGCAGGAGTCCTTCCTGAGGACAAGTCCAACGCGGTCGACAGTATTCAAGACGAGGGCCGGCAGGCGATGATGGTCGGTGACGGCGTCAACGACGCTCCGGCACTCGCGGTCGCACACGTCGGGACAGCAATCGGCTCCGGCACCGACGTCGCCATCGAAGCTGCAGACGTCACGCTGATGCGAGACGACCCGCTCGACGTGGTAAAGGCGATCCGAATCTCAGACGCGACACTCCAGAAGATCAAACAGAACCTCGTGTGGGCGCTCGGTTACAACACGGCGATGATTCCGTTAGCGTCGCTCGGCCTCCTCCAGCCCGTGCTCGCTGCAGCAGCAATGGCGTTCTCGTCGGTGTCGGTGCTGACGAACAGTCTCCTGTTCCGGCGGTACACCCCCGATCACGACTACAAGCTCTTCGGATTTCTTCGCTAACCGTCACCTCTAGATCAATGTCGAATATTTCCCGGCACACGGTTCGAAGGTACCTCGTCGAGACAGCCAGTAGCGAACCGACATACCTCCGGGCTCGCGAGATTGCCAGCGACCTCGACGGATCTCCCAAGGCAGTCGCGCAGTATCTCAGCCAGCTCCAGGACGAACTCACAATCGTTTCACTCGAACAGTGGGGGCGCTCGAAAAGCACGACGTGGCGATTGGAGGTGAACGGGTCGTGAGTACTGTCACCCGCCGCGTCGAGACTGTCCTTCCGGAGACCGGCTCACGCGAGTGGTGGGCGCTGTACCTGCTGGCCCCGCTCGTCCTCCTCGGTGGGGGCATCCTCGTGTTTCCGACGTTGGTCTACGACCGGTTCATCTGGCAGTATCTCTGGGGACCAGTCGTCGCCGATGCGGCCGGTCAGCCAGTCACGCACGAGGGGGTTCGTGCTGTCCAGGGCTACAACGCGGTGAACACGGTAATCTACCTCGCGGCAGTCGTATACAGCCTCCCCGGACTACGTGCGTATCTCGACCAACTCGACGTCACGTTCGACGCACGACTGGCCTACGGGTTCGCTCCGATCATCATCGCAGGTGGGGCGATGCGCGCCCTCGAGGATCTCGGGCTGCTCGGGGACTACGCGGTGTGGTTCATCACGCCATCGATTTACATCGTCGTCACCGCTGTCACCATCCTCGCGCTCGGTGTCGGTGCACTCTTGCGTGACCAAAATATCGGATCTATCCCGCTAACAGTCGGGCTCGTCGGGTCGGTGTGGGCTGTCGGGGCCGTCTGGTGGGCTGTTTGGCACGGCCTCTCGACATCGACCCCACTCCGCCTATGGGTTCCTGTCGCGACGACGGGGATAGCGCTCGGCGTAACCGCACTCTACTACTGGGGCGCGAGTTTCGTCAATATCACACACCTTCGACACCCGCTAATTCTGCTGGCCGTTTTCGGCCAGTTGTGGGACGCTGCGCAGAATCTCATCGGTGTGACGTTCCTCGGCTACTCCCCAAAGCTGGTCGTGACGAATCTCGTGTACCAGGCGACTGGATTCTCCGGATCGACGTTCGTGCTGAAACTCGTCGTGACTGTCGGCATCGTGTGGTATCTCGCCGATGCGAAAGAGGAGATGAATCACACGTGGTGGTGGCTTATGACGTTCTTCATCGGAGCGATCGGACTCCCGATGGGCGTTCGTGGGTCACTTCGGATGCTGTTGGGAGCTTAACGATGGCCTCAAAGATTGGCAAAAACCGATGACACGAACGTCCAAAATTGCGGTAATAGGTGGAGGGATGGCCGGGCTTGCAGCAGCTGCTGGATTCGACGACGCTGGATTCGTCGTCGAACTATATGAGCGGCAGTCCTACGATAGCAAACGCGTTAATTGCGGAGAAGCGATGACAGCGGTATCGAAGATCCCACTCGAGCCGACTGTAGAGAACGGCTTTCTCAATCCGCTGCCAGCGATGGAAGTGGAGGTGTATGACGGAATCGACGCCGATCGCCACCGCACTGGAGCCGGCACCTTTCCTGCTGCGGATACATATATAACGGACCGAAATGTCGTTGAGCAGTCCTGGGCAGAACAACTCTCAGAGAAGGGTGTTGACATCCACGAAAACCAGTCTATCACACGGACAGATTTCCACGAGTTCACCGATGAGTATGATCTCGTCGTTGATGCAACCGGTCAGCCATCACTCTCTAGTAAAGCGCTCGGAACAACCAACGAGTATTCAGGATATATGGTAGCGCTTAACAGTGATGTCGAAGGGGACTTCACCGAGTTGTACCCGAACAGCCGGATAATTCTGGAGAACTATACAGGGTACTCGTGGGCATTCCCGAAGACATCGCAACGAGCCAACGTTGGTATCGGCTGGACGGTCAGTGACCGGCCTAGTGATTATATGAAGGCATTGAGGGAAGCCTGTAAGCGGAATGGGTGGCCAGTCCCGTCGCAGGAACGGACGAACGTCGCAATCATTCCCGAGGGACCCAGTCTCGATCCCGACAGAACCTATCTACCGGAGCATTCCGTCGTACGGGTTGGTGATGCTGCGGGGATCGCAAACCGACTCACTGGAAAAGGAATTTCACAGGCCGTTGAATCGGGATTCTTGGCCGCAGAGTTGGCTAACAGCGGCCAATTACACAATTTTCCTGACAGTTTATATCAGAGGATGAAAACGGAGTACATTTTCGCCACAGTTGTGAGATACTTTCTTGAAACTCGTAATCCCAAGGTTCTGGGAGCAGCAATTCGTGCCGCTGCCGGGATCGATATTGAAGACGTTGACCGGTCTCCGAGTACAGTTCTACTGCGTCTCCTCCGCCACCCTGTTTTGTTTGCCCGTATTTTCTCGAGACGACGAGTTTTAAACCGTGTCTATGGAGGAATGACTAACCAATGGGAGTTGATTAATTGACATCCGCTCGAGTTAAATTCTCAGAATCTGTTAGCTACTGGGAGGATCGGTAAGTACAGAGGATTAAATCAGCAAATGGAGTCCCTCAAGCGAATTTTCCGAGATCCAGAATTCGGTGGGCTCGGCTTCATCAGTGTTCCCGCTTACACGCCCCAGCACACAATCAGTCCGTAGAGGGTGACCGAATTCCTTCTTGAGAATCATCCAACTCACCTCGGATATCCGCGTTCCTGAAATGAGCCCCGACTCTTAGAAATCACGAACACCATCAATCTTTTTTACTACATCTGACAAAATCAGCCGTGAGGTGAAGTATGCCATGTCAACTCAATCCATCCGTACGAATTTTCTCGGAACCGAGACGTCGTTCTCGGTCTCGGGAGCCTGGTTGTCGTATTGGATCCTGCTGCTCCGGCTGACCGCCGGGTGGTGGATGCTCCACGCTGGCCTTGACAAAATCTGGGCGTGGCCCTTCGACGCCAGCTGGTTCGTCGGCGGAGCCGCTCAGGGCACGATTCTCGCCCCCTTCGTCACGCCGTTCAGCGACGGCATCCTGTTGGCGTTCGTCAACGTGGCGGTACCGCTTGGGCAAACCGCCATCGGTCTCGGGCTGATACTCGGTGTCCTCACGAGGACCGCCGCCTTCTTTGGTGCCTTCATGATGCTGTTCTTCTACTTCATCAACGGCTACGGTGGCGGCTGGGCCAACGGTATGGTCACGGGTGAACTCCTTGGGATCATGGTCTTCGGAACCATTGTGGCACTTGGAGCGGGCGGCGTCCTGGCAGTCGATAACCGCCTGCGTGAGATGGAACTGTTCGAGAACACGCGATTACGGAAACTCCTCGGGTGACTACCAATGAGTGACTTATCAACGGCAGACCAAATCGCCATGTACGTCGGCGGTGGCCTGGTTGTCTTGGGCGTCGTCGTGATCGGCCTGCTCGACATGCTACTGGGAGCCGGGCACCCAGTCGATAGCGAGGGAGCAATCGAACACGCTGCAGTGGTCCCCATCGACATTAGGGCGGGCATCATCCTGCTCGGCTTGGTGATTTGGGGACTCGTCGCCGTTTACAAGTTTGCCGCAGGGTCGGCACCGTCGGGATCGACTACGGGCCAAACCCCATCCGGCATGGACGACTAGTTCAACAACTCAGTCCGTGGAGCCATTTGCCAGTTAACTTTTCGCGTTGCTCGCACTAACGTCCATCTGATGCACCTAAACGTGAAGACAAACACGATTTTTAGGAGTAGCCCTGTCGTTTCTTGGTTTTCCTTCTGGTCAGTACGCGCGCTTTATTCAGCAGAACGAACTTAACACTCTTTGGTTTGGTAGAAGAAACGGGGATTAATACGCAATTAGAATTTCCGAATTTAAGACTGAAATTAGTATATTACAAATAATATTTCAATATAGCCTTGACTTCCGATTCTGGTTTGTCTTTCGAAGAAAGGTGTACGGGTGTTTTTTCAATTCAGCTGTCCTTCGGTTAATCGTTAGAACGGGGTAATCTGCTTCCTCGATCACTTGAGCTGCGACGCTTCCCTGTAATAGCCGACGAATGCCAGTCAATCCTCGTGTCCCCATTGTAACAAGGTCGATGTCAGTCACCTCAGTGTATTTGAGAATCTCCTGCTGAGGTTGACCAAATCTCAACGTAGTTCGGACAGGAACGTCCAAGGTCGCTGCCTTCTCCGTAATGTCCTCCAAGAGCCGAGTTCCCCGCTGTTCCCAAGAGTCAGTGACCTCTTCCCACGTGAATCCAGGCCGACTCGAATAGGACTGTTCGGAAATGATAAAAAGTCCATGTAGGGTTGCATCATACCGTTTAGCAATTTGTAGCCCATGTTTGAAGGCCACAGATGCCTCGTCGTATCCATCCGTAGGCACGAGAATATCTGTGAACTGACTAGTAGATAACTCTCCTACCGGATCAGAGGGATCCATATCAGGTATCGTCAAGACAGGAAGAGAGATATTTTGAATGATGTGGCTGGAGACGTCTCTCCGGAGAATTCGTGCTAATCTAGTCTGTGTAGGTTTCTGGTGGACAAGCAAATCGATATCATTCTCCTCAGCGTATTCCCGAATAACACCTGGAGAGTGCCCACTATCCACTGCTGGTATCACATTGAGTCCGAGCGAGTGGGCCTGATCCACCACGGGTTCAATTACCGCTGCTGCGTCCCATTCCTCTTGTTTAGTGACTTGATCGGATTCCACCTCCGTGCGTTCCTCATCTTGAATATATAACACGTGGAGAGCCGCATCATACGTTTCTGCAAGTGATAGGCCATATTGGACCACTGAGTCCCTTATATCAGCTCCGTAGAGTGGAATGAGGATCTGGTTGTACAGGTTGATGTCCGCACCTTCTCGAACTTCTAGATGGCTGGGGGAGTTCATACATATCTATACGTAACGACGATTTACCGTGCTTTCTGTTAAGAATCGAAACCGGGAGAACAGTCTCTGGGGTGGTGACTTGAGGCTTTTATCGCAAGTAACTCGCTATAGCACGTCTATTTCGAAAAGAGTGGAGACGTCGTTTGGAGTCGCATCAGTTCGACGAGAGCGTATTTCCCACAGTTTCGAGGAGTGAAGTGTCGGAGTCGGTGCGACGAGTCATGCTCTGGGTCATGTTGGGCGCAATTTAAGGCCGATATGCTCGTTGACGGAAAACCGTCACGGCAGCACCCTCGACCGATGAGGGTCGCCACATAGAGACGAATACGGGACTCTGACCTTTGGGGTTTCCTCCTCAGAACTGAAAGTCACCTTCCCCGTCGTGCTTGAATCCGTTCTCAATACACAGGAAAGGTCGACGTACAATTGAATACTTCCGAGCCAAGTGACGAGCATATGGAACGGGCCGTAACTCGTCGCGAACTACTACGGGTCGGTGCGACGACAGTCGCACTCGGAACCGCCGGTTGTTTGGGGTCATCGAGTGGGGATGAGTGGGATATCGAGGGAACGCTAGCGGTGACGAACGCCCAACAATACAGTTCACCAGGCTGTAGCTGTTGTGGAAAATATGCGTCGTACCTGCGGGAACAGCTCGACACGACGCTCGGGGAAACCGAAACCGAGGACGTGACGGATCTCAAGCGCCAACACGGTATTCCATCGGATCTACAGAGCTGTCACACACTCGTCCTCGACGAGTACGTCGTCGAAGGACATGTTCCTGCCGAGGTTATCGCGACGATGCTCGAGGAAGAGCCGGCGATTGACGGCATCGCGTTGCCCGGGATGCCGGCTGGATCGCCGGGGATGGGCGGGACGAAGTCCGACACATTCACCGTCTACAAACTCGGCGGCGGAAAGACAGGTGACGTGTACACCGAAATCTGAACAGAAAACACCTGGTCAAGATACTTTGGGACGGCAGTCGACACCCTAAACAATGATTCGACGACTCCTCCACGATCTCGGATACGTGCTTGCATACGTCCTTTTCCTCGGCGCGAATACGCCAGAATCGGTCGTTACCCGTCTTCGCATCGCCTATCGCCTTGTCGGTGTCCGGATCGTCGAGACGCCACAGGTTGATTCGGTCGAACGGACGATCTTCCTGTGTCCGTACCGAAATCTGGGCACTACGTGGGTTAGGGAGAAGTGGATCTGTCACGACATCCTGGACCGCGTCGACGACGGATACGTGACGTATCTCCGACGGCACAAGGGAATCGACTACCAGCGTCCTCGCGGGTGTGCCGACCTCGCGTACTGCGACGAATCCGAGTACTGCTATTCGGAGGTTTCCGAACTCGAGTAGGTGGCCGATGGATCAGAGTACTCTCCGCCACCGAATCACCGACCAGTTTTCTTACCGCGGCGAGCGAGCCGATATCTGGCGGGCGTTCGACCTCCTGTTCGATACTGACGAGTTCCTCAATCTCGGCTACTCGGAGTGGTACCAGCCACATATAGCCGGTTCGAGTCAACGTCGCCTCGTCACGGAAGTCGGCTCAAGGGTCGCGTCGCATCTACCCACAACCGACGGAGTGCGCCTCCTCGATGTCGGCTGCGGTCGGGGGGGTCCAGCCCTCCACCTCGCCTATCAGTTCGGCTTCAACGTCACTGGTGTCGACCTCGTTCCGTACAACATCCAGATGGCAACCGAGAACGCACGGGGTAAGCACCTCGATTCCGAGTTCATCATCGGTGACGCGACACAACTCCCGTTTACCAGGGACTCGTTTACCGCGTGTACAGCCATCGACGCACTCGTATACCTCCCCGAGCGGAATCGCGTTTTCGCTACAGTCGCAGATACCCTCGAACCCGAGGGGGTTCTCGTAGTCTCCGATCTCGTGATGCAGTCAGACGTGACTGAAACGGAACGGAGATTGGTCGATTCATTTGCGGATGCGTGGGATATGCCGTCCTTGGGTACTGTTGAAGGATACAAAGCTGCTCTCGACGAGACGAGCTTTGAGCTCAAAGCGGTCGAAGATATCACGAAACACAGCGTCGGACGCTTCCGAAAGTGGACGACGCTGTACCTCCAGCTACTCACGAGCCCGCTCCGGGCTCTCATTGAACGACTGTTAGGAGCGTATGATCTCGATCCCCCAGCGATTACTGAGCAGGTACGGAAGGCTCACCACGCGCTGCCGTTCCTGCGACACGTTATCTTCGTTGCGGAACTAGAGACTACTTGACTGCTACTTGCACGGCGCAAGAAAGAATCGGATCGTCACGTCGACGCTTGAGCATCCACGAATTTGGATGGACCTGTGGGGTCTTCACTGCTCGTGATTGTCGTGTGGTGGATCGTGACCCATAGGTTTAGAATTGGTTCAGACTCCAGTATTTATATAGGACACAGATAGGAATCCGTTGGTATACTCGAACGATAGTTCGGGATTGTGAGGTACTAACCGTTGATTGTGGAGTCAGAAAAGCCAAACCGTGCAGCACGGCTCAAATCGCTATGTATCCCGACTTTGGATTGCTAAGAACAAATTGCTTGATTCAGGCCCTCGTACCATTGATGTGGGGTGAAACCGAATGGCAACTGATCCAGTCTGTGGAATGGACGTCGATGAAAGTGATCCGGCGGCCACAGCTGAGTACGACGGTCAGACGTACTACTTCTGTGCCGAGGGCTGCAAGGAGACGTTCACCTCGACACCGGAGGAGTACGTCTAACCGTCACACCCCACACCTGCGTCGTAGCTCCCCCACACCCACCCCCATTCCGCCTTTCGATGACCCAACCAGAACTTGACGACACGGATCGCGAAATCCTCCGTCTTTTAGCGGAGAACGCGAGACGACCCTACAGCACTATTGCTGAGGCTGTAAATCTTTCACCCCCGTCCGTTTCAGCACGCGTCCGTCAGTTGGAGCAAGAAGATGTCATTCGTCGATTCACCGTTGATCTCGACCTCACACAGTACGAAAACCGGATACACGTCATGGTACGCCTCCAGCCTGAGCTCGGAAAGACGGATTCTCTTCGAGAATCGATCCTCGAGACCCCAGCCGTAGAACACGTATTCACAACTGCGGAGGGCGAAATCGTAGCTGTTGCGACGCCGCCGCGGAATACAGTCGGAAACTGGGCGCAGCAATATCTACCACTGACTGACGTGCGGCGATACGACGTACAACTGCTGTCGAACGCTGCTCAATCAGCGTATGCCGAGGGGACTGAATCCGCACTCAAATGTGCAAATTGCGGAACTACTGTCGGTGAAGACGGACTAGCCACCCGTGTCGGTGGTTCACTCCAGCAGTTTTGCAGTGAGAACTGTGAAACAACGTATAGGGAACAGTATACAGAAAGTCAAGAGAAATCTGATGCTTAGAGTCTAGCATTAGCTGTATACTCAATTCCTGATTGCTTACGAGTTTGCTGCAAATAGTTTTGATTTGAAACAGTAATCGCAGTGAATTAGAAGCGTGTGTATACACCTATGGAAGCGTCCACAACCACCAAAGGAGAAGCTACAAGCAACAAGGTACTCGTCCGTGCTAATGAGATTGAAAAAACGTACGGATCGAGTTTTCCATTTACGCGGTCAGTGACCGTCCTCACCGATGCCGATCTCGAAATTCGGACGGGGGAAATCGTCGGGATCGTCGGCGCGAACGGGTCGGGCAAATCCACGCTCATGAACATCCTCGTCGGTGTCCTCGAACAGGATTCCGGAACAGTCGAACGGACGGGAACCGTTGGCTGGTGTCCACAGGAACCACTGCTTTACGACCGCTTGACGGTCGGAGAGACGTTCCGACTGTTCGGTTCCGGATACGGAATGACCGCCGAAGAAATCGACGAGGCCAAACACCGCTTGGCGTCGAAACTCGATTTCGAGCAGTACCTTGACTACCGAATCGACCAACTCAGTGGTGGAAACCGGCAGAAAATCAATCTCAGTATCGCCCTGATGCACGATCCGGACGTCCTCATGCTGGACGAGCCCTACACTGGATTCGACTGGGAAACGTATCTCACGTTCTGGGATCTCGCCGAGGAACTCGCTGCCGACGGAACAGCTGTCACGATGATTTCACACCTGATCGAAGAGCAAAGTCGTCTCGACCGCATCTATGAGGTTCGTGACGGACAGGTCTACGACGTGACTGACCAGGAAGGCGAGACTGATGCAACGGCCAGTGAACGGGGGGAAGAGACCGATGAATAGGGTTTGGACGGGGATTCGGGCGAACGTCTCCACCTTCCTCAGAACCCCCCTGAATGTTGTCCTAGCACTTCTCCTTCCGATTGTCGTTATCGAAGGCTGGGGACAAGCAATGGCTGGGTTACCAAGTATGCCGACGGTCGAGGCGATTCCGATCGAGCTAGGTCGCCTTCTCGGAGCGATATTCGGGGTCGCCATCATTGCCGGCCTGATGGGACTCGCGCAGATGATTAGTGCGCGTGCAGCCGATCGGCGACTCGTTCAGACAGGCTATCCACCCCGAACACTGCTTGCGACTCGATTAGCGGCGCTCGGAGGAGTGACCGTTGTCGTGGCTGCCGTAAACTACGGCGTTCTCTGGCTGACGATTTCACCGGGAGCCCCTGTCCTGACGTTCGTATTCCTCGTACTTGCCGGCCTCGTCTATGCGTTTCTTGGCGCACTCGTCGGGGCGCTCCTTCCACGACTGTTCGAAGGCTCGCTCGTCGTGGTGTTCCTTGCAATGATGGATGCGTTCCTCAGTGGCGACAGTCCGCTGGCCGCCGACGTTCCCGAGTTCGTGGAATACTTCCCGCTCTATCATCCAAAGGAACTCCTTCAGGAGGCGATGTTCCAAGGCACATATACGACGGGTGATCTCGGCTTCGTCGCCGGATACCTGCTAGTCCTGCTTGTACTCGTCACCGCAGTGTTCGGAGTGACGATGCGCACCAGTGGTGGGTGGTCCGCATGAGTCGTACGACAACGGCGTTCACAATCGGCATCAAAGAACAGGCGCGAAACTACGTCCTCGTCGCTCTACTGGTCGTCCTACCGGTCTCGTTCATCACGTTGGCGTTCGCAGTCACCCAGGACGTCGAGATGCCGGTTCGGACGCTCGTCGACGGTGAGACGGTGACGGTCATGCGAGGGATGCCTGAGGTCCACGGCGTGATTATGACGCCGATTACGAGCGCCCTCATCGCGGGACTCGCCGGGTTGTTCCTGATGCGAGAAGCCAAAGACACAGACGGTCGTCTGGCAGTCGCCGGCTATCGTGCACGACAGGTAATCACTGCCCGGTTTGGGGTCCTCGCAGCAATCACTCTCATCGTTACCGGCGTCTCAGTCGGCGTGATGCTCGTCGATTTCCAGCCTGAGCATCTCTGGTGGTTCGTCGCAGCGATGCTCGTCGTCTCGGTCACGTATGGTCTCATCGGGATGCTCGTCGGGGCCGTTTTCGACCGCCTAGCCGGGATGTGGCTAATGCTGATTCTCCCGATGCTCGATATCGGACTCTTCCAGGATCCGCTGTTCATCCAGTCCGAGCCCGAATGGTGGATGAAACTACTCCCCGGCTATTGGCCCGTCCGTGTGATGGTCGATACCGGACTCACAACGGACGTAGATACGACTCTCTCATTGGTGTGGGCTACTGGATACCTCCTCCTCGTAGCTGTCCTCACAATCGGCGTCTACTACCGAATTACACAGGAGAAGTAAGATCAGGCCAGTAGACTACTTACTCCGGTAACTGTAGGGGAGAAGACCCAAACAGCACTATATCCAGCTTCGCTCAATTGGATAGTTTGACTCGGATTTCACTACGACCGTCTGATCGGGCAAACGGTTCGGTGGACTCTGGTTGCTGCTGTGTCCCTCGTTCTCTGGGCACCGATGAGTGCGGCTTACGTTCCGCGGAGAAGTGCCGCGGCGTAGGAACAGGTCTTCGAAGGACTCCTGAGCGAGGGACCTCAGGCGTGTAGAAATGGCGACGACACCGCGCCTTACCGAGATGGGTCTTCACTCCCAGTCTCCAACCGTTCACGACGCTTCTGGAACTCTTCTTCGTCGATCTCGCCTCGTGCGTAACGACGTTGGAGGGTTTCCATAGCGGAATCGTCACTCTCTGGAGGTGCATCGCCTCGACCCATTGCCCAGTAGAGGAAGCCGCCGACCAGCCCCAGCATCCCGAGTGCCCCGCCGACGAACGGCAGCCCACCGAACCATCCACCGTTCCGGCCGTGCATCATCCCTGGACCCATCATTCCGCCATCGGTACTCCCACTGCCGTCGACGTCCGAGCCGACGGCAACGGCGCCGTTCTGGACGATCGTTTCGCTGTCTGGGACCTCGCCGTCCGGGATCGGGCTGTCTTCAGCTGGACCGCCAGGGCTACCAACGACGATGCGACCGACCATGCCGACCGTCTTGTGAGGGATGCAGTAGTAGTCGTACGTTCCGGGCACCTCGAACGTGTGCTCGAAGCTCCCCTGCGAGATGGTCCCGCTGTCGAAGGCGGTGGCGTCGGCGGGAACGCGGTCCGGATAGGCCGTCGCCGAGTGAGCTCCGGCTGCTATCTCGAAGCGGACGGTCGTGCCAGGTTCGACGTGGAGCCCGATCGGGTCGAAGTAGTTGTTGCCCATCTTCACGACGGGCGTCTCCTGTGCGGCGACTGGTTGGGTGAATCCCGCACTCGCGACTGTGCCAGCACCGAGCGCTCCCAGGAACTGGCGTCTACTGTAGTCTGTCATTGTAGCTGGTTGGCTTCTGTTATCCACGGATGATGCTGGCGAGCCGGTTCGTGAGTCCGGGCGATTGCTGGCCGGCGCTCTCGATGGCAGCCTCCAATTCGTCCCGGTCGACGATGCCGATGAACTCGGCCGTCTGTTCCCCGTTTGCATACACGAGCGTCGTTGGCGTCTTTCGGACACCGTACTCCTCGGCCGTCTCCAGATCGGTCTGGATGTCAACCTCCCGGAACTCGACATCCGGATACGCATCTTCGATACCCTCGTTTTTCTCTCGCTGCGTTGCGCACGCTCCACAAGTCTCCTGTGTGAACAGGATAACTTCCGTCATAGTAGCTAGTATGGTCTTATGCTTTTAGCACACTTCTATTCACATCCGAAAGCTGTGAGGGTCACAGATTTCGGATTCCAAGGGGCCGGACGTGAGTAACGCCGGAGGTTGGTGGTCGGACCGTCACTCCGAGCGTTCGAGCTTGTTCCGACGCGCCTCGAACTCTTCCTCGGTGAGATCTCCGCGGGCGTATGCCATACGCAGCTCCTCCATTGCGGGATTCCGCGACGACTGCGATGCCGTCACGCGACGGAAGACGAGATATCCGCCACCGAGCAGGAGGAGGAGGAAGACCAGCTGGACGAGCATCCCGACGAGTGGCCACCAGCCGCTGGTCGTCCCGTATCCACCCATCATTCCACCGTATCCCATCATCCCGCCGAATCCCATCCCCATCGTGAGCAAGGGGAGGACGATGATCGCCCCGAGGATGAGGAGGACGATGGTTGTGGTGTCGAGTTGGTTTGATGATGTCATGGTTCAGATCTCGGTCGATGATTCGAGTTCGTCCGCGACGCTGGCGAGAACGCGTTCGAACCGGTCGTGGACCTCGTTCGCGATCGAGTCGAGTGCCTCGTTGTCGGCGATGCCGACGAGCTGTTGTGGGTCGACGGCACTCACCATGACCTCGCCGCCGTCGGTTTCGTAGACAATGACGTTACACGGGAGGAGTGCGCCGAGTTCGATCTCTTCGTTCAGGCCCTCGTGTGCCAGCCCCGGGTTGCACGCACCGAGGATGCAGTACTGTCGAAACTCCTCGCCGAGTTTCTCCTCGAGCGTCGCTTGGACGTCGATGTCACAGAGGACGCCGAATCCTTCGTCTTTGAGCGCCGCAATCGTCGTGTCGACGACGTCGTCGAACTCACCGGTGACTGAAGTCTGTATTGTGTATTCCATGAAGTATCATACCCCGTCTACGGGGTTAACGGTTGGGTGCCGCAACGGCGGCCGTTGGGAATATGATGTATCGGCTGGAACAGCAGCTGCTCCAGTCATCCGGTGCGTTCGAGCTGTTCTCGCCGCCGATCGAATTCGTCATCCGAGAGCTCTCCGCGGGCGTAGCGCTCACGGAGAACCGACAGCGACTGCTCTTCGTTCCCACCGGAGCCTCGATTGAGGAGCGCATAGACAATGTAGAGCGGAACGGCGATGAGGAGCCCCATCCAGAGGAACCCCCAGAGCCCCATCGCTCCACCGAAGAGGCCCCAGCCGCCCCCCATCATGCCGCCGCCGTAGCTCCCACTACCGTGGGCAACAGCCGGTCCAGTCGCCGCAACTAGCAGCGGGACGGCGAGGATCGCGAGTCGCCGAGCAGTGCGTCCGATGTGAGTGGTGAGTTGCGTCATTATCTTGCGTTGGTGAGTTGTGGTGTTCGATTGGAGCGATCGAAACGGCCAGAGCCGTCAGCAGTGGCCCTGCCCGTACATCCCGCCGTTGTAGCCGTCGTCAGCCCCGTCGTGGTATTCCCCGTCAGCCATGTCCTGGGCCATCTCGTCGACGGTCACACCCATGTGCGACTCCATCCACTCGACGCTACCCGGGCCCATGTGTTCGGTCATCTGTGCCTCCATCCAAGTGGCCCATTCATCTGCGGTGGCATTGTCCGTAGGCGCGTCGTCAGCGGTCGTTGCGTTGTCGTGTGCGCTGACTGCCGGTGCGGCGAACGCGAGTCCGACAATCGCGAGCGCCACGAGCAGCCACCGGCCGAGTTTGAAGTTGGTCATTGTCTCTCTCCTCGGTTACTCGTAGGCCTGCTCGGGAGTTATCGACATGGGTGTGAATCCATACAGGAGAACGTTCGAGAACGTCTATAACATCTTCTAACCGTTTTGCTCGAGGGAGACCGTTCATACCTACGGAATTCGAGAGGGAGAGCGCCCGATAGATAGCGACTATTTTCCCGGTTGTTGCTGCCGAAGGTCATCACTCGGATACACACGATAGGTCCGACCCTGTCGTTCCCGATACAGCAGACCTCGCTCCTCGAGTGAACTCACGGTCTGGCTTACTTTACTCTTCGAGAACTCAGATCGATCCCGAAGTTCAATCTGCGTGATTCCGGGGGAGTTCAGGACGGGTTCGAGGACGCGTCGTTCATCATCCGGTAAGAGATCGAGAACGCGTGCTTGGGGGTCCGATTCAGGATTGATAGACGTCGCCGGTGCAGCGTCATCATCCATCGACGTAGCTGTTGCCGCCGATGTCTGTGCAGGATCGACAGGCGCCGTTGTGTCGGCCACTTCTGGATCGGTGAGTTCTCCCCGGACCACGTAATAGACGCCACCGATAACGCCAGCAACCAGCAGGGTTCCAACCACGTACCAGAGGGGGTCTGGGCCGTGCATCGTTCCCATAGATGAACCCATCATTGACCCCATCGATTGCTCGATAGC
Organism: Haloarcula marismortui ATCC 43049; assembly: GCF_000011085.1. Classification (NCBI taxonomy): domain Archaea; kingdom Methanobacteriati; phylum Methanobacteriota; class Halobacteria; order Halobacteriales; family Haloarculaceae; genus Haloarcula; species Haloarcula marismortui. Next base: position 18,522 of record NC_006394.1, on the reverse strand, counting down.
CCGACGCTGTTGATAGGCCCGCCAACTGAGTACCCCGCCGGCCAGGAGAACGAACCCGAGAAGCACACCGACGACAGTATCTGCTCGACGGCGATTCATATGACAGCCCCGAGTTGCGGGATTTGACTATTCATACCGTCTATTTGAGCGCAGTAGGTGTGACAATTGCGGATTGAAACTGTGATGATGAACCCCATCACAGCGGATGAACCACAGTGCGATCATCAGTGGTCATGATCGTGATCGTGGCTCGATATTTGCGGGCTTTGATTAGTAAATTCCGTTGGTTCTTCTTCGAACGTACGCTTGCATTTCTTTGAGCAAAAATAGTACGTCGTCCCATCGTGGGACGCACTCGGGCCCTCATCGTCGGTTCGCATCCCGCACACCGGATCTCGATACTGACCTGGTGCGCCGAGTCCCCGCCGGTAGACATACAGAAGGAACCCGGAGAGCGCAAAGGCGATAATATTGAGGTAGAACGTGTAGTTGAGCTCGAAGTACGTCTGTTCAGTCGCCGTCTCGCCGCCCGCCAGATCTGGAACGATACCCAGCGCGTCGAACAGCAGCTCCATGAGGAAGCCGGTGAACGCCATCGTGACGAAGAAGACGCCGAGGATGTACAGCATCACCTTCCAGCCGTAGTACTTCCGGTAGACGTTCAGGACGGGCACGGTGATGAGGTCGGCGTAGACGAACGCGATGATCCCGGCGAAGCTGACGCCACCACCCCAGAGCGCGACGGCGAACGGGACGTTGCCCATACTGCCGACGAAACTGAGGACGGCGATGATGACGCCCATGACGGCGTTCTCGGCAGTCACGAGCAGGCCGTCGCCCTGAATGAACAGCGTGTTCCACACCCACTGCGGGACGAAGACGATGACGAACCCAGAAATAAGGAAGCCGGCGACGATGTCTTTCCAGATCATCGACCACTCCTTGCGGTACTGATTCCCGACCTTGTACCAGCCACCCCACGACAGCAACTCGTCACGCCACCCGCCGCTACTCGACGTCTCCTGGCGATAGGTCTCCATACAGCCCTCCGAGCAGAATTTGAGCGTCTCACCGCCGTCGGTCGTGAGCGTGTACTCGTCTTTCCCCTCCATCCCGCAGGTGGGATCTTCCGTGACGCCCGCCTGGTGGTCGCGCTCGTTGAGCTTCTCGCGGACTTCGTTAAACAGGTTTTCGGGAAGCGTGAGGTGGACGATGGCGGCCATGACGGCGATGAGAATCAGGCCGCCGAGCAGTTCCGCGACGAGGAACTCCCAGCCAAGCAGGATGAGAATCATCAGCCCTAGTTCGACGATGAGGTTCGTCGACGCGAACATGAACGCGAGGAAGTTCACCGCGTGCGCCCCCTTCTTGAACAGGCCCTTCCCGATGGCGACGGCGCCGAAACTACAGCCACTGCTTGCTGCTCCGAACACAGTCGCCTTGGTAAGTCCAGTTAGATCGCCCTCACCCAGCACCTGTGCCATCCGCTCCTTCGAGACGTAGACCTGGACGAGACTCGTAATCGTGAGGCCCATGATGATCGCCCACGCCGCCGTCCAGAGAAATCCGACACCGATACGAAGGGATTCAAGAACTCCGTCGATTATCGTCGCCTGCATAGGTGTATCATTGTAGGGATCATCTATTGCGGTTTTGATTAGAATATACTGCCTATGAGGGTATCAGTACTATGGCATCGTAACCGTCGGCCATAGATGATCTATCGTGAAGAGGGGAAAACATTGCAAACCTCCACAAGCTCCACGGAATCCGACTTCAGATTCAAAAGGGGAATCTGATTAAATCACGCCGACGTATTAGAGGCTAATGGGACCAGTAGAGACCGATGATATCCCAAATGAGGGGAACACCACCTGGAAGAACAGCCTTCGCCGGCCTGCTCGGTTGTCCAGTACGGTAACTGTCACATCCACTTCCTAATTTACGATGGCTGTCGATCTGGCAATCCATGATGCACTCGTTCTCACAGCCGACGAGCGGAACCGCCTGTACGAGCGCGGCACAGTATGCATCACCGATGGCTGTATCGAAGAAGTCCGACCATCACGTGCAGGAGACGGAGAATTAGAAGCGTCCACCGTTATCGACGGGAACGGGAAACTGGTGATGCCGGGGTTGGTGAACGCCCACACGCACTTGGAGATGACACCGCTCATCGGTGCGTTTAGCGAACTCGAGCTGACGGAGATGCTTGGGAGTGGGACGGCCTTGTTTAACAGATTAGGGAACGGCGAATTCGAGTACCTCGTCGAGGCAGGCGTCGAGCTCGCAGCGCTCAATTTCCTCTTGGGCGGTGTCACAACCGTGAACTCGATGGACGCACGGCCTGCCGCAGGTGCAGAGGCGTTCGGGGAAGCAGGGCTCCGCGGATTTTTCGGCCCGGCGATCTCGGACCTCTTCTGGGACCAACCAGTCGATCAGCAGTTCTCCCGTGCTCGCGAGTTCGTCGAAACGTACCACGACACGTACGACGGCCGAATCAGGGCGACGATCTGCCCGCACGACGACTGGTCGTGTACCCGGCAGCTGTGGGAACGGACCGCATCCCTCGCCGCAGAGTATCCGGACCTGCTCGTCCACACGCACTTGCTCGAACTCGAGGAGAGTAACACGATGGCACGAGCGAACGGTGGCGAGGACTCGGTAGGATTGCTCGACGACGTTGGACTCCTGGACGACCGACTGGTCGCTGCTCACTTCCGCCTCGGCGACGAAGAGGACATCCAGCGAACCGCCGAGGCGGACGCGGCTGTTGCGCACTGCCCGTCCGTCTTCTGTTACTGGAATCCGGACGGGGAGACGCAGTGGACGCCCGTTCCCGAGCTTCGAGCCGCCGGCGTCGACGTCGGAGTAGGGATTGACGACCACTACTGGCACGACTCGTACAGCATGTTCGGTGAAGCGCGGCAAGCTCGGCTGGCGGCAAATCTCAAGCGTTCAGCCGGGCAGTTCGACTCGATGGAACTGATACGAATGCTCACTATCGAGGGCGCACGCGCGCTGGGGATGGGCGACGAGATCGGCAGTATCGAAGCGGGAAAGCGCGCGGATATTATCCTCCTCGACGTCGACAAACCGAAGTTCACGCCACTGACCAACGTTCCCGCACACGTCGTGAACAACGCGGTCCCGGCCGACGTCGAGACAGTGATCGTTGACGGCGACGTCGTCCTCCGGAATGGTGTGCCCGAGACAATGGACTCGGACGACGTGCGACAGCGAGTAAATCAGGCTGTCGAACGCTTCATGGACGAGACAGGCTGGGAGTTAGACATTGGTGGTAGTGAACCGCCGACCAGCATCGAGACTGTACGGGACCTCCCAAAGCGTGGCCCTGCGCGACTCCTGACTCGCCTCGCGATGCAATCCGCGCGTGATCGGTTCTCCTTCTAAGACCCTGCCAGCGTAGGGGTGGTTCCCCCTCAGGAATTTCTGTGGGCGCGAACGAACGCACGTCGCAGGACGGTCAGAAGAACGTACGTCTCGTACTTCTGGGTCTGGCAGTGCTCGCAGGGCTGCATATCCTCGACGATCTCCTCAATAGCGTCGTCGTACTCGTCGGTGAGCGTAGTGAGCGCGTCCGTGATCTGGGGCTGGGCAGCGTCGATCATCTCCTCGACGGCGGCGTCGGCCGAATCTGGTAGTGAGTACGAGAGGACGATCGTGTTCGCGTGGTAGTACTTCGTCGTCCCACCACGCCCCTCCTCGAAGCGAACGACGTCGACGAGGCCCGCATCCCGGAGCTCGTTGATGTGATGGCGGACCGTGTTCTCCGTCCGGTCGATGCCGCGATCGTCGAGGCGTTCGTGGACCTCGGTCGCAGTTAGGGCTTCCTCGGACAGAATGTCGAGGACCATCGCCCGCATCGGCTCGTCGATGGCGTCCGAAATCCGAGTGTCTCGCACCGCGATGTCGTCGAGACGGTGGTCGGTATCGGAATCACTCATACGAGGACTGAGCGCGAGCACGCGGGAAAAGGTAGCGGGGCAGGAGTCGGGTAGGTGTCTGTCGAGGTATCCAGTACAGGATGGACCCGCGATAGCGAAAGCCCTAGACGACCCGTTTGACTGTTCCAACGACTCGTATCCGAATTCAAACATATCATATAAAAAATACTTATTGAGGTACGGGCACTATCTCAAACTGTAATGAGCGACACAACCCAATTCCGCGTCCTCGACTTCGACTGCCCGACCTGCGCGAGTACCGTCGAACGCGCCCTGTCGAACGTCGACGGCGTCCAGCACGTCGAAGTCCACTACGCGACCGGCCGCGTCGAGATCGAGTACGACGACAGCGTCGCTGACCCCGACGCCTTCGCAGAGACCATCGAAAACCAGGGGTACACTCCCCAGCCCGCCTAACACTATGAACAAACAATCGATCACGCAGTACTACCGGAACCACCGGAAGGCCATCGTCACGGCGACAAGCGGCCTGCTGTACGGCGGTGGCTGGAGTCTCGGCTACCTCACGAGTTTCGAGATGGCAAGCGCCGCCATCCTCGTCCTCGCGACGGTCGTGGGTGGCTACGACATCGCCAAGACCGCTTACCACGAGGTCACCAACCGGACGCTCGGCATCAAGACGCTGGTGACGCTGGCCGCCATCGGTGCTATCGTCATCGGGGAGTACTGGGAAGCCGCCGCCGTCGTCTTCCTGTTCAGCCTTGGCAGCTACCTCGAAGGCCGGACGATGCGGAAGACCCGGACGGCACTTCAGGAGCTACTGGAGATGACGCCCGACACGGCGACCGTCCGTCGCGACGGGACACTCCAAAAGGTCTCCGCCCGCGATGTCGAAGAGGGCGAAGTCGTCGTCGTAAAGCCGGGCGGGAAGATCCCGGTCGACGGAACCGTCGTTGACGGCGAGAGCGCAGTCAACCAGGCGCCGGTCACCGGCGAGAGCGCGCCCGTCCACAAGGCCGACAGCGACGAGGTGTACGCCGGGACGGTCAACCAGGAGGGCGCGCTAGAAATCCGGACGACGGGAGCGGGATCGGATACGACTCTCGAACGGATCATCCGTCGCGTCGAGGAGGCCCAGGAGGCTCAGTCGCCCACGGAGAGTCTCATCGACCGGTTCGCGAAGTACTACACGCCGGCCGTCATTGCCCTGGCTATCGGCGCGTACGCGGTCACGCAGAACGCGATCCTGTCGCTGACGCTGCTGGTCATCGGCTGTCCGGGCGCGCTGGTCATCGGGCCACCGGTCAGCATCGTCTCGGCCATCGGTAACGCCGCCCGGTCGGGCGTGCTGATGAAGGGCGGCGAACACCTCGAACGCGCCGGCAAGATCGATCTCGTCGCCTTCGACAAGACGGGGACGCTCACGAAGGGCGAGACCACCGTCTCCGGTATCGAGGGGTTCGGCGTCGCCGCCGCCGACGTCCTCTCGCTCGCAGCGACCGCCGAGAAGAAGAGCGAACACCACCTCGCGGACGCCATCGTCGACATGGCCCGCGAACGCCAGACGGCTGCGACGGACGGTGGAGCGACGGTCGCCCAAGCGGACGATACGGACGTGGGGCGCAGGTCGGTCCCCGATCCCGACGACTTCGACGTGGTCGCCGGCAAGGGCGTCATCGCCCATGCCGATGGCCAGGAAGTCGTCGTCGGCAACCGCGCGCTGCTGGACGACCGCGACGTCGATGTCCCCGATCGGGTCGCCGACTACGTCCGCGAGCGTGAGGGGCGCGGCGAGACAGTCGTCCACGTCGTTCGGGACGGGGACATCATCGGCGCGATTGCGATGCGGGACGAGCTCCGGGAGGCCGCTTCTGGGGTCGTCGCGGCGCTCCAAGACGCTGGCATCGAGACGGTGATGCTCACCGGCGACAACGAGCGGACGGCCGCTGCCGTTGCCGAGGAGGTCGGTATCGACGAGTACCGTGCCGAACTCCTCCCCGAGGACAAGCAGTCCGTCATCGAGGGCTACCAGGCCGACGGCCACGTCGTCGCGATGGTCGGCGACGGCATCAACGACGCGCCATCGCTGGCCACTGCCGATGTCGGCATCGCGATGGGTGCTGCGGGAACGGACACCGCTATCGAAACGGCTGACATGGCGTTGATGGCCGACGACCTCGAACGCATCCCGTACGCGGTCAAACTCAGCAAGGCGACGCGCTGGAACGTCCTCGAGAACGTCGGGCTCGCGGTGCTGACCGTGACCGTCCTCCTCGCGGGCGTGCTCACCAGCTACGTCACCCTCGCGTCGGGAATGCTGGTCCACGAGGCCAGCGTCCTCCTCGTCATCCTCAACGGGATGCGACTGCTCCGCTACTGACCACGAGACACGATCACAACCACAACTCATGACATCGAATTCGACTGCGACTGACACGACCCAGACGAGAACCAATTGGCAGGTCGACTACGACGCCGACCCGATCGAAATCCGCGACCCCGTCGCGGAGGCCCTCGGCGTCCTCGAACCGGGCGAGCCGTTCGTCGTCACCTACCGGGACGCGGTGAAAGAAGCCGGACACTCCTGTCCGACAGCCTCGGGTGCCTATCGGATCGTCCAGCTCGGGCTCGACGCCCTGTATCCCGACGACTATCCAGTCCGGAGCGAAATCGAGGTCCAGACGGCCGGCCCGCAGGACGATGCCGCGTACGGCGTGATGAGCCGCATCATCTCGTACGTGACTGGCGCGACCGGCGATGACGGATTCAGCGGGCTCGCCGGCGGCTATGGCGGCCGCCGCGACCTCCTGCGCTTCGACGCGTTCGACCCGGACACGGCGGACCCGACGTTCCGGTTCCGGCGAACCGACACGGACGAGACCGTCGAAGTGACCTACCACGTCAGCGACGTTCCTGACGGTGGACCCGCAATCGGGAACCTCCAAGGGATTCTCGACGAATCGGCAACTGACCAGCAACGAGAGGCTTTCGCTGACGCCTGGCACCGCCGGGTACAGGTCGTCCTCAGCGACGACTCGCTGTTCACCGTCGACGCGGTGTGAACGCGACGGTCTACCCCTCTCACTCGAAATAAGTTACTGCGGTACACTATCGATCTCCTCAAGGGCCTCAGTAGCGACATCACCTAACTCACCAGCCTCGATATGCGAGTACCGCTCACGAACCATCTCCTCAGAATTATCGAGATATCGGGCCGCCACAGTATATCCGAATGCCCGGACCAGAACCTCGCCCATGCCACGACGGCCACCGTGCGGAGCAAGATAATCGTGTTTCGGATGGTCGATGTCGATCTCCGCGGCCTCCGAGAGTCGTTGGAGAATCGACCGTGCGCCGTCCGTCGTGATCGACGGCGGCCGAATGTCCACATCGAGCGCCAGCAGCAGGTCGCGAGCGTACTCCGCACGGCGTTTAGTGATTGCTTCTGGGCGTTCCCCTCGTTCGGCTAGCTCTTCCCGGACGAGCTCTGCGAGCGTCCGTTGGTCAAACGTCGGAAACACCGGCCAGCGCTCCGTCGGCGGATCCATCAGCTGGCGATAGCTCCGGAGCGGCGAGATCACCGGATCGGGAAGACTGGCGGCGTCCCACTGCTGTTTCTTCCGGTAGACGTCCATGCTCCCGTCGTCGAGCGAGAGGTCCTCCCAGCGGACGCCGCGCCGGCGCGGGTCGTTCGGATCCCGGAGCAGTTCGCCGACGCGGACAGCTGTGTACGCGAGAACGAACACCAGAGCCCGGTCACGAGTCGCCTTCAGCGCCGCGTAGCGTGCTCGCTGCTTGTCGAGGGGGTCAGTATCCTCTGGGAGTGTCGTGTACGCCTCGACAGCGTCGCGGGCCCGTTCGTCGACGTGGCGGGTGAGGGCGTGGCGCTGTTCAGACGTCCAGGCCTGCTGGTCGCCGGGCTTGCGGCCGTCGTCCTCCGGCAGCGGCGCCATCGCACTCGCTCGCTGCGCGTAGTGGGCCTCAAGATATCCCTCGTTGACGCACCAGCCACACCACGCAGAGATATAGCGGTAATAGGTTTGTACTGTGTTCTGCTTGAGTCCCCGATCTCCACCGAGATGTCGGGCGTACTCCCGGAACACGCGTTCGTCGAGATCGTCGAAGGTCGGCTCGCGGCCGACGTCGTCGGCGATCCCGGTCCAGTCGTCGGCGCCGCGGTCGCCGGCGGCCCACTCGGCGAACCGTTCGAGCTCGCGTGCAGCGTTACGTCGATAGTTCCCACCGCCGCCGCCCCGGCCTTTCCCCTTGTCTTGGAGGTAGCGCTCGAAGCTGTCGTCGAGCGGCGTCGAAAGCGCTCGGTCAGGCATTCACCGGCCCTCCACCGTCCTGCAGCCCCGGTCTCGGGTCCTCTACCCTGGGGGAAGCGTCGTCGTGAGGCGGTTGCAGCATTCGTGCTTCACCGACGGCGCCGGGGTACTTCAAAGTGGTCGTGATTACGAGCATAATCAGGACCACTTGTTGTTTTCGAGCCATCGGGAGAATTCGGGGGTCTAGAGTCTCTTAGCGCCGGAACTCCGCACTTCAGAATATTGTATATCGTATATCGCTATACAAAAACTCGGTCCTCGTTCTGCGCGAGGTCATTCGTCTCCGAGTTCCGAAAGCCGAGCCTGAATTTCCTCAGCATCCGCATCAGAGAGCGCCTCAACACCGAACTGGACGAGTAGCGGGTAGAAGTGGCGGTTCTTCTTGAACTCGTCCTGCCCCGCCTTGCGGAGCTTCAGCTGGGACTCGAGGTAGGTATCCTCCATCTCGTCGAGGACATCGTCGGGAATATAGATCGTCCGCCCGTTCCACTCGTCCTTGATGTTTGTCTTCGTTTTGCTCGTTTCGTTCGTTTCACTCGTTGAAGTCGATTCGGTCGTTTCGGTCGATGAACTGGTTTCCACCGTTTCACTCATCTCGCTCGTTTCACCGGAATCGACCTCATCGTCCTCCTCTTCGTAATTGCCCTCGATGCCGGAAGCATCGCCCCAGCCGTCGCTCATGCTTTCACCTCCTCAGGCGCGGTCTTCTCGAACGTCTCGTCGAACAGGTCGGCGATCTCGTTGAACAAGTCGCGTGCATCCTCGACGCGCTGGTTCTCCTTGCCGAAGCCGAAGACGGACACCCCCTCGCCGATCGACTGGGAGAGGTCAGTCCGCTTCGGGATCTCGAACACTGGAAGGGAGTACGCCGACTTGATCTCCTCGATGGTGTCGCGGTGTTCGGCGTTCTGCTCGACACGGTTACAGACAATCGCGAGCCGATTGATGTCTCCGTACGCCTGTTCGAGGGAGCTCAGCTGCTTTGCGAAAATTTGGAGGCTGTTGGCGTTGAGCTTCTCGGGGATGACGGGGATGACGACGTTGCCGGTCGCGACGAGGGCGTTGTCGGTGAGAACGTTCAGGGATGGCGGCGTGTCGACGATGATGTAGTCGTAGTCATTGTCGAGTTCGTCGAGTGTCATCTCCAAACGCTCGCGACTCTTCGGCGCCTCAAGCAACGTCTGGATGTTCTTGTTGTTCGCGAGCTTCTCACTGGCGGGGAGGATGTCGAATTCCTCGTGCTCGACGATGATGTCGTTCACCGACTCCATCTGATCGAAGTCGAGGACGTCGAACAGCGTTGTGCGGTCGGTATCGTAGTACAGGTCGTTGTAGCCAAGCGAGCAGGTGAGTCCTCCGTGGTAGTCGATATCGACCAGGAGGACGTCGTGGCCTCTGGCAGAGAGTGCGCCGCCTGTATGAATGACGTCGGTCGTCTTCCCCGCGCCTCCCTTCTGATTCGCCACCGTGATTCGTGCGGTATTGGTGTCGGTCATTATCTTCGTTTCTCTCGTTGTGTTCGTTTCGTTCGTTATGGTCGTTTAGTTCGGTGCGTTCGGTGAGGGTGTTTCACTCGGTGAGAGGATTACTACAGTGTTAAAACCAACTGTTCGTTACACTCGTTGAAGCAAACGCACTCGTTGCCATCAACTCATTCGTTCTGTTCGTTACGTTCGTTTTCTTCGTTTTGTTCATCGAGTAGAGGGTGCCAGTTCGTTCCCCAGAATGCGTTCAATTCATTCGTTTTTCTCGTTCTGTTCGTTTTGTTCGTTGAATTCGTTATAGTCGTTCCCCGTGTTTTCAGCGGGAATCAGGACTACCTTCGAGAGTATGGAGAGATAGTGGGTTCATGGCCATTCGAGTAAGACTTTTAACTGTTACCGGATTATTGGTAACCACCAGATGTACGAGGTACTCGATGACACCGCGGCGCAGGTCATCCTCGCGATCGAGAGTGGTGACTCCATCCGTCGTGTCGCCCAGCACCTCCACACGCCGTACGAGACGGTGAGACAGGCCGTTAACCGACTCGAAGACGCAGGCTACGTCACCTATGACGACGGCCTCTCAGTCGTCGACGAACACGTGAGAGACGCAGCACGAGAGCTCGTCGCTGCCAGCGCTGGCGTCAGTCCACCCTCCATCGAGGAAACGTACGTCATCCCACAATTCGGTGACTGGCCGTTCGCGTTCACACGGATCGACGCCGTCTACGTGTGGACCCAGGGCGGCTACCAGGTCGGTCGCGAGCCCGACGACTATCCACTGTTCCTCGCTGTTCGTGAGCATGACGTCGACGCCTGGGAGACATTTTTCGAGTGGTTCGACCTCCCGACCGCATTCGAGCGACAGCCCCGAGACGAGTTGGACGGACCGCTGCAGATCGTCCTCGAGCCACGCGCGTTACTCGATATCGAGCATGTCGAAGGGTACCCGGTGATCCCGAGAGCAGAGACAATCGAGTATATGCGCGAGAACTACGCCCAGTTCCAGTCGGGGCTGGCGATGCTCGACCGGATGTACGAGGACCTCGATCTCGGCGTCACGTATCGAGAGACCGAACGGGCGCAGCCATGAGCTTCAACAACCGAAGTGACGCGCTCATCGAACTGCTCGAAGAGCTCACCCAAGAGGGCCACGAGTACGTTCTTGTTGGCGGCTACGCTGTCTCAGCGTTCAATGCTCGCTTCTCCACGGACCTCGATATCGTCGTCGCGCCGGACTCAAAGGCTGACTTCGTCGAGTTCCTCGAACAGCGGGGATTCGAGAAAACGGACAGCCACGCCAAAGAATGGTTCTACGACACCGAAGTAATCGAGTACGAGAAGCGGCTCACGCCGCAGCAGCCGATCGGCTTCGATCTCCTGGTAAACGGACTCGGGTGTCGCCAGACGGAGGCACAGTGGTCATTCGACTACCTGTACGACCACAGCCACCAACAGGAGGTGAGCGGAGGTACAGTGACGACCACAGCCAGAGTCATCGATGGAGCAGTCCTCGTCGCGGCAAAGCTCCATAGCGGCCGTGAAACGGACCTCCGGGACGTCCTGGCAGTAGCAGAAGAAATCGATCTCGACGCTGTCACGCCTCACCTTCGTCGAGGGGACGACGATGCGCTACGGGAGCAGCTTGAGCGTGGACTGGAGATCATAGAGAGCGATGAACTCAAGCACGGGTATCGGAGTGACTTCGGGGCCTCAGCAGTCTCAGAAGAAACGGTCACCGCTCTCCAAGAGTATCTGTCTGTACAGATTAACCACCTGAGCTGAAGCGGTCGGGACCCCCTTGATCGGAAATGAAGATAGGGTCCTTCAGCGGTGTTTACAGTAAGTCAAAAAATTGGAGGGGCGGTGTCAGTCGACCGTCGCTAATACACGGACATCCGTAGCTGAGTGTCGTTCCCGTTCAGTACGAGCACCATGCTCGCAGAGGAACTCATCAATACGGTCGGCAAGGGACTCCGCGTCCTCTCTATCAACGTGGACGATCAGCGTCGGATGTTCCTCATCGCTGTTCTCAATCACGAGCGAGACATCCTTGAATTCGTCCGGCTGCCTATACGCCTCAAACTCATCGGCGACCTGGTTGGCCAGGTCGTCGAGTACCTCAATCGGTTCCTTTGTCATAGATTGTATTTCGGCTTTGGAAGGTTGTGCCATCGCGAGCGCGTGAAGAAAACGTGACGTGACTTTCAGAACCACCTCCATCAGACAAACGCGAACGGAGCCTTCTCACACCGATGGTTTACCGAGAAGAAGACTGATCCACAGAAGGGGAATGGGTTAGAGTGCTCGCGGATCGCTATCGACAATGCTCGCAAACGCAACGTTCTCCTGAACTTGTTCGATTTCGACTGTTGGCTCGTCGTCGGGCTGAGCGCCGGGAACGATCACGACGTACCCCCGTTCGACTTTCGCAATACCGTCTCCTTGATCACCGACGGTTTCGATTGTCACGTCGCGCACTTCTCCCTCATCAACGGGAGGACCAGATGAATCATGGCTCGTGCTCCCCTGAGAGGCGGGATGCCGTGGGCTCTGTGGGGATGTTGATTCCGCTTCGGAGGATGAATCAAGAAGAGCGATGCGGTACGTTTCATCAACTGTCAGCGCCCCATGCTTGATCTCACTCGAAGGAATCTCGATGACGAATGTGCCATTCTCCTTCTTAATTTTCGCAGTGAACAGGGAACACAGGGAGTCTGAGATTTCTACCATAGCTGGGTTTGATACTGGATACAATTAATCGGTCTCTTTGCAAAGGAGCGAACTGGATCAGCTGTCCTCAACTGGTTCTTCCCAAGGAATGTCTCGCTTGTGGACTACAGCGAGCTTCGAGTCGTCATCATCGTCTATTGCACTGAGACCACGCTGGACGAGAGTGTGAACCTGTCCAGCAGACTCCGGGAACGAAAATTGGTCATCCTCCGCGTCAGCACGAAGTTCCAGATAATGGAGGTACAACCTGAACCTCGTATCTGCTCCGATAGGCCACCAAATCGTCCCTATCTGCTCATTTACCTGATTGTCCCAATGCTCTATGAGTTCACGGAGATCGTCGACGAGCTCCTCCCCAGAGGTGCGAAGGCGGAGGGAGTATTCCCGATCCCGCTCCATCTCTTCGATTATATCCTGAAGGAAAGGCTCAGCCTCCAGGGCGGTAGGTGAGGTCTGATCCGCTTCTAGAAGGTGTTCTAACGCCCGAATTTCTTCACGCCGAGCGGCTACAGCGTATGCGACATTGTACTTGTCCTCGGGGAAGATTTCGTGCTGACTCGGTTGCTGTGCCTGAGGGACAGTATCCCCAGTGGATGAGCTAAATAAGGTCTCAAAGAGTCCCATACGCTTCGTCCGGAGGGCACCCATAAGTACTTCCTGTCAGAGTGGACCTCAGCTCCGGCGACAGTGTACCTTCTTACCAGTCGTTGCGTAATCAGAGGATCTCGTGTGAATCCTGACCGACTTGGGAACGCGTATGAAACTCATCCAAAATATAGAGGATTGAAACATCAAATAATGACGTCAGCTGTTGCTGATATCGGACAATGTCTTTCTTATCTCCGGTCACAATACGCTGAAGCACATCGCGTTCTGCAAGCCCTATTGCGTCAAGAAGCCACTGAGAGTCTACTGGAGGAATCCGGGACTCCCGAATTCCGATGTGCTCCTTGACTAGACCGCGAGCGCGCTCCTGATCGTCATAAGTTGACGACATGACGTGGACAGCATCCATTAGTGCGTCTTTCCGCTCCTTTGCGTCGTGGAGAACACGATCTCGAAGATCTTCGACACACCGTTTCGCATTCCGTGGGGTGATTTCACGCGAGGAGAAGTAGTCCTGGAAGTGTCGAACAAAGTGTGGCTTGGCCTGACTTCGAACCTCAATATTATCGAAGAAAATCTCTAAGATCCTCTCAAAGGAAAGCCCATCGTAGCGCTGTAAATCGATTTCTCGGTTGTACATTGGGATATTATCCTCGACGTTCTCTTGAAAGTCTTCAAGAACGGTCCCGAACACGCCATCGGTATCGTCAGGGTCAACCTGTAGCTGATCGGGGTCAGACACAACTCGAGGCGCTCCTTGTGGACGGCTGCAATACTCGTAGATCACAAACTCACTCGTGAAGAGTGTGTTATGACCGTCTAGGATACGCTCTGCTTCTACGGCCCACCGATCGTGAGAAAACGTGAGTCCAATGAGGACGTTAGTGTCTACGAAGTATCGAGTCATTGGCCCGGATGGAGATCTTCGTGCGCAATTCCCCGGCGTTCAAGAATCGGAGCAACAAGTTCGTCAGCTGCACTCCGTTCAGATTCGAGTTCAGTCGGTAATCCAGAAAATTTCGCATCAAGGTCTTCCTCTTCGAATTCGTCAAGTTTCTGAATCGCAGAACTCCGAGCCTCCTCAAACGAGGTTATACCGAGGTTCCCACGAACCTCTTCCGGAGACATTCCCTGGGCATGCCGTTGAGCAAGCTCGAGTGCAAAGATACGCCAGAACGTTACATTCACCGTCATCAATCTGGAGGGATCAGGAGAATGAGAATGGAGTTCTCGAGTGACCGCGTTATACCACTTGATTAGTGGTCGATCGTACTCCGGAAATCGGTCGTTTGGAAATGATTCAAAAGTGTCGTGGACGGAGCTGAGTACTGATTCTCTGCTTGGGTCAACCTCAAAGAAATCGTGGTACTCCGTATGTAACGTTCGTATTTTCTTATCTAACTCCCGAAAATCCCGCTGAACCTGATACGGCGCATCATCATACATTCGGTCTGTGAGCCATTCTAATCCATGTTCGTAATATTCAGAGAGAGCCTCTGAGACAACAGAACGTAGGCGATCTTCAAGTCCGGGCTCATTAATACTCGCTGAGGGGACAGTCGAGGGCGTGGCTGGAGAGACAGTACCAAAGAGATACCAATAATACGGGATCGAGATATCCAGATTTCGCTCGGCAGATTTGACGTCAATACGGTAGAGGAGCTTGTGAAGCGACTTTTTCGGTAACGCATCCGCGGCCCCACGTTCGCGATTGAGGAGGCGCAGAGTCGTTCCCAAGTCCTCGCGATTCATTATCTCCAATATATACCGCTCGTTTTATAGAAGTACCGTCGGATCCCAGTAGACTATCCAACGACTGAGGGAAAAGTAATTCACACGAGACTTCCTTGTAACGAGATACAACGTGCCCATCTACAATCTATATAAAGAGCGGGAAGGGACGGCGAGACGCGGGGAGGACTATAAGGAAGTCGTCATCGAGTACATGGAAGGGCTGAATTATATGGTCGAACGGGATTCAGCCTTCCACTCTACGCTTGACGATATTCAGTTTGTGAACAAAGCTACGGGCGATAAAGTGGTAGCCGAGGCAAAAGCGTATTCCACAGGCCTCAGCCCGAACGATTTTAGAGACGAATTGGCCCGGTATTTCCTCGAATATATCAAACAACCCCAACCCCACCGGTTTGATTTCTATATTTTTACGGAGACACTTTCTAATGACCAGCTCTGGAAAGCCCTGTTCGATCGTGATGTCACCGATAATCAGAAACTGGTCGACTTCTACGAAAAGCTCAAAGACAGCGTTAACGATGAGGTCGTAGATCGGCTAGATGATACTGATGTAGATGAGTTCCGAGATTTTGCTATCGATACCCATGTTTTCGTAGGTACATACGACGACCTCCGTCAACAAGCTCATCAGCTCGAGAAAACAGAACGGTTCCAGTACGAACCATATCTTCATTCGTATGAACCGGTTTCTGAGGAAACAGAATATGCGACGAATCTGTTTCAGGTAACCCGCTACCCAGAGACACTGTACATCATAGAGACGACAGAGGAAGCCGAATCTGCTCGCGTCTATAATTACAACAACGAAGCGTTCCCCATCAAGCTTCACGAGCGGAAATTATATTCGCTCGTTCATCCGGACCATCTTCCGGGGTCTACTCGTCATTACATACACGAGGACCGTTTCGAAACGCGAGAGTTCGAGGAGTTCCTCCGAACGCGGGCTCAAGAAGAGGAGCGTGAAAACATCGTAAGATCCCTTCTCAGGGGGATTTTCACTCTCGTTGCAAGAGACAACGATTGTCTCATCGACCGTGAGAAAGGAACAACCGTATACCCGGAACTAGATCGCAGACAGCACGGTACCGAACGAAAACTAGGTCGATCATGGGTTGCAAAGGAGTTAGACTCCTACCCCGATGTCATCCACCGCGGTGTCAAAGTACGAGTACGGCGCTATGCGGGAGAATACTACTACGTTCTGCTACCCACACAGGTTTTCACTTCAGATGGTCGTCGACCTGTAACAGGCGAGCGTAAATCACGGCTCCAAAACGACTTCTCGCCAAATCGTTTCCACGCCCAGAATAGTAAGTACGACCGCCAACTGCGTGTCTGGGAAGAGTTGCTGATGTCGGATCAGACCCAGCTTGACCGGTTTATGGGTGAAAAGATACCCGTCGTAAAGGAACTCGAAGTAACCAGAGTTGACTCGCTGTCCCTCAATGTCCGCCCGCCCAAAGACGGAGACGAACGTGATGAGCTCATCGAGTCAGCTTCTGATCTCGAAAACACAGGTGGAATTGAACAATGACGCCCCAAGATACCCCGTTCACGCTTCGTCACCTCGAGGAGCCAGAGATTCAGTTTGAAGGAGGTACTGAAACCTCTCCCAAACGAGGCCTTATCAGATATGGTCCACGCCTCTATGAGGAAGGACACCATACAATCAAACTCGGGATTATCGGCGATCGAGATTCAATCCGCCGGTTGACCGAACTACTTCATGATATGGAGGTCGGGATCCATCCAGGAACAAGTGATAATCCGTGGCAGGTTCCCTATCCCGGGCTAGGTAAGAGTTCCCCGCTCAATCTCTCTATTAATGCAAAAAAGGGCTGGAGACGCCAAATTCGTCGACGAGACATCCAATCTGTTACGAGTAAATCGACCCCCAGAGATCGGATGGAGCGATTCCTGAAGCTAGTGCAGAAAGACATAGAGATAATCGAACGGGATTCGGTTCAGCCGAACGCAATCATCGTCTGTATTCCGCAAGAAGTGATGGACGCGTGTACTCCTGAGAACCAAGACCATGCGCGAATCCAGTCGGAAGGTTCTGATCTTCGAAATCGAATCAAACTGATCGGGATGGAGGCTCGAATCCCCACACAACTGATTAAGCCATCCACACTTGCGATCCGTACTGACCGACAGCGAGCATCTCGGGCCTGGAATCTCACAGTTGGACTTCTATACAAGTCTCAACGAGGGCATCCCTGGAAAACTCGACAGATCGAAGATGGGCACTGCTACGCAGGGCTCTCGTTCTACAGAGAGCGAGACGAAGGAGATGATGTAATTCGAGCTGCTCTTGCTCACGTCTTTCACGGACGGGACCATATTATCCTTCAGAGCGATCCACTCCCGGATATCACCGAGGACGAGAATGGGTCTCCCCACCTCTCATATGAGGCGGCTAGACAGGTAGGTGAGCAGATTCTGGAATACTACGAAGCTCAGAAAGGGACACGTCCCAGCCGGTTCGTCCTTCATAAGCCATCTGTCTTCTGGGAAGAAGAACGTGAAGGGTTGCTTGATGCCACAGACGGTGTTCGCGATTTAGATCTAGTCTGGGTTCGTAGGCGGCCAAAGGTCAGGTTGTTCCCACCTACGGATTATCCCGCCATGCGGGGAACCCTCCTGAGCGTCCCTGATGACGACGTCCACTATCTCTACACATCCGGATATGTCCCGGAAGAGACGACCTATCAGGGGAGTGGAGTACCATCACCGATTGAGATCCGACCTGACGAGATTTGTGAGACACCTTCGTTAGAGATCTGTAAGGAGATTCTCTTTTTCACAAAACTCGACTGGAATACATCGGACTACGCAATTCGGATGCCAGCAACCGTGAGTGTTGCAAAGCGTGTCGGTACAATCCTATCCGAAGTAGATACTGAGTCCATTTCAGAGGTTCGGCCACAGTATTTCTACTATATGTGAATCGGTGAGTGAGAGGCTTATTCGTCTGAATCAGGGACTGGATCTAGTTGATAACCAGCAGACCGCAGAAATTCGCGGATATGCTCAACCTCCTGCTTCTCTTCAGGGGAACTCATCCCGAGTAGTTCTTCAATTACCTGCTCTCCATCCTCATAGAGAGTAATTGATTCATTGAAGGGGGTGTTCTCAAGTGGATCTCGTCGCTCATCAATCACGATCGGCTGCCACCCGCCCTGGTACTGGTATCGGTAGAGCGTGATAGTCCGGACGGTGTCTTCGTCGACGAAGAAGCTCGTTTGTTCGCGTTTGCTGGCGACCGCGATCTTCCCGCTGTCGAGATCCGCAGCAAAGTCCTCGAAATTGTGAAACTCAGCAGGAACAGGCCCATCGACGACGTGAGTGATGATTCCCGGCCAAGTGAACCCATAGACACGCTCGAAGAAGCTGACACTATTGTCATCGGGAGAATCAAACACGAGAAGAAGATCGCCCAGCTGGAGTTCTGTACCTGCTACGCGGATATGCGACGAATATGGATAGGCGTCGCCGTCGTCGAAGACTTCGATATCGGGCTTCGGCATATTGTCCGAGTCTGATCGGAGCTACAAAGAGATGGCTAATAGTTGGCGGATTGGATGTCAGATTGGCCAGAGGGGCATATCATAGTCGAACTCCAGACCTGTTACACTAAACTCCTCTTTAAAATACCAAATGACTAAGTCAACTGTCTGTATACAC